>NZ_JCBAJO010000219.1:0-7710 GCF_059772245.1 Cupriavidus sp. R6-3 | reverse complement strand
CAGGCGCATCCACTGCGCTTCGTCGAGCTCGCCGCTGGTGAGCGGGTCCGCGATGCAGGCGGCCAGCGCGTCCAGCACCGGCCCGGCCGCGCCGGACACCGTATCGAGTCGGTCGAGTACCGCTTCGATGGCGCTCCAGCGTTCGCCACGCGGCAATTCGGGCAGGCGCGACAGCATGCCGGCCATTACCTGGGCGCGTCCGAATGCAGGCAGGTTGGACTGCGGCAGGACGCCCAGCTGCGCCCGCAGCGATGCCGCGGACCAGATGTCGGTCACCTGCATCAGCGCGCCGTCGACGGCGGCGCGAGCCCGCAGGCTCCGGCTCAGCGCATGGCAGGCCTTGCGCTCCAGCGTGACGCGGTCATGCAGGGACAGGAAGTCGAGCACGTGCTCGAGGATCGATTGCGGCAGCAGCGTCAGCCATGGGCGCGCGGTTTCGGCTGCCACCGCGTGGCCGGCAGGTGCGCTGAAGGCGTTCGACGAGGACGGTGAGGACGGTGAGGACGGCGCGAGTGGCGAGGGGTTCAGCATCGGTCGGCTCCGGCAGGGGAAGAGCGGGAGCGGCCAAGCCGGAACGGCAACGGCGGACCGCGCCCGGGGAACCGAACGATGCTCGGCGGCCGTCGCGCACGCTGTCGCGGAACCGCCGGAACGCTAGCTTTTTCGAGGACCGGCCAGCGCCCGGCGTGGTGCCGGGCGGTGGCCTGAAGGGATGGGGAGGAACGAGGTGAGGAAGGACGGCAGCCGGGGAAGAGCGAGCGGATCTGACGTAAAGGATCCGCCGGCGCCGATCAGCTGTTGCGCGACAGCGCGAGCCGCAGCAGGTCGGCCACGGTGTTGACGTTGAGCTTTTCCATGATGTTGGCGCGATGCGCCTCCACCGTCTTGATCGAGATGCCCAGGTCGTCGGCGATCTGCTTGTTCAGGCGTCCGGCGACGATGCGCTCCAGTACTTGCTGTTCCCGTGTGGTCAGCTTGCCCAGCAGGTCCTGCGCGGCGCGCTGCTCCCGCGCGGCCGAATGATCGGCCCTGGCCTTCTGCAGCATGCGCTCGACCAGCGCGCGCAGCTCGGATTCGTCGAACGGCTTCTCGATGAAGTCGATCGCGCCTTTCTTCATCGTCGATACCGCCATCGGCACGTCGCCGTGGCCGGTGATGAAGACGATCGGCAGATGGATGTTCTCCGCGATCATGCGTTCCTGCAGTTCGGGGCCGCTCATGCCGGGCATCCGCACGTCCAGGATCAGGCAGGAGACCTGGTTGGCATCGTAGGCGGCCAGGAATTGCTCGGCGCTGGCGAAACTGCGAACCTGGTAGCCATTGCCCTCCAGCAGCCAGGTCAGCGAGTCGCGCATCGCTTCATCGTCGTCGACGATGAAGACGGTCTCGCCGCGGTGGGGAGTGGGGTTTGGCGCTACGGTCATGAAGTCTCCTGATGCTGCGTCTGTGCGATTCGGCTAGTGTAACTCCGGCCGCCTGCGCCGCACACCCGCCACGGCGGGGGCAGCGGGGCGGCCGGTTCTCCGATGGTCTTGCCGATCCGGCCCTGCCGATCTGCCCTCATCGAGGGCGCTCACTGATCGGCAACCTCCGGCTCCAGCGGCAGCATGATTTTAAACGTACAGCCGATGCCGTCCGCATTGTTTTCGACCCACAGCCGGCCCTGGTGCGACTCGATGATCGAGCGGCAGATATTCAGGCCCATGCCCATGCCGTCGGACTTGGTGCTGAAGAAAGGCTCGAACAGCCGTTCCTTGGTGGCCTCGTCCACGCCCGGACCCTGGTCGATCACGTCGATGCAGACGGTCTGGCCGAGCTCGCCCTGGTCGATGCGGGCGTGCAGCCGCACCACGCCCGCGGCGCGCATCGCCGGCAGGCCCGACATCGCCTCGACCGCGTTCTTCAGCAGATTGACGAGGACCTGCTCGATCAGCACCGGGTCGACATAGAGCGTGACCGGCGGAGGCGGCAGCCGGGTCAGGATCGTCACGCGGCGGCGCGTGGCTTCGATATCGGCCAGCCCCACCGCGTCGGCGACGATATCGTGCAGCGCGGTCTCGCGCCGCTGCGGCTGGCTGCGTTTGACGAAGCCCCGGATGCGGCTGATGATCGTGCCGGCGCGCACCGCCTGGGCCGAGGTCTTTTCCAGGATCGGCATCAGGTCCTCTGGCGTGCTGCGCCCCGAGCGCAGCCGCGCCACCGCGCCCATGCAGTAGTTGTTGATGGCCGCCAGCGGCTGGTTCAGTTCGTGCGCCAGCGACGAGGCCATCTCGCCCATGGTGGTCAGGCGGCTGGTGAACTGCAGGCGTTCCTCGTGCTGGCGGGCCATTTCCTCGGCCGCCTTGCGCACCGTGATGTCGGTGGCGATCTGCATTTGCGCCAGATGGCCGTCGACCCACTGGATATAGCGGCGCCGCACCTCGAACCACTTCTGCATGTCCGGCACGAAGATCTCGCGCGCGTCGGACGCATACGGCATCAGCTCGGAGGCCGGCAGGCCGGCGTAGGCGTCGACGAAATCGGTATGGTCGCTGGTGACCTGCTCCTGCTCGACCTCGCCGCCGGCCAGCTTCAGATGCCCCTCGGGCTCCCAGCCGAACAGCTGCCGGTAATAGCGGTTGGCGAACAGCAGCTCCGGCTTGTCGGTGGCGAGCACCGACACCGCGGCATCCAGACTTTCCAGCACGGTGGTGAAGCGGTCGTGCGCGGCGGCCAGTTCCTCGCGCGCGCGCTTGGGCTCGGTGATATCCGTCATCGAGCTCATCCAGCCGGTATGGCGGCCGCGGCTGTCGATCAGCGGCGACACATACATGCGGGCGAAGAAGCTGGTGCCGTCGCGGCGCATCACGCGCATCTCGTAGCCGCCGGTGGGCGACTTGCCCTGCAGCGTCAGATCGATCTGACGCTGCATCTCCTGCTGGTCGTTGGGCGGCCAGTAGGGGAAGGGGGGCACGCGGCCGACCAGTTCGTGCTCCTGCCAGCCGGTCATGCGGCAGAAGGCCGGGTTCACATAGGTGATGCGCCCGTTCAGGTCGAGCGCGCGCAGCCCGATCAGCATCGAGTTTTCCATCGCGCGGCGGAACGAGGTCTCGGCCAGCAGCGCGCGCTGCGCCTCGGAGCGGCGGCTGGTATGCCGCCACATGCTCCACAGGCTCCACAGCAGGAAGCACGACAGCCCGACCACCAGCCACAGCAGCATGTTGTTGGGCAGGTTCGACGCGGGCGGATAGGCATCGGCGCGCAGCGACAGGGAATGGCCCGGCGGGTCGAGCAGCACCTCGTACGACAGCGCGGTGGCCGGCACCGGCCGCAGCGAGGTGCTGGCGCGCAGCTGGTTGTTCTTGTCGATCAGCGAGAAGCGGTAGCGCTCGGTCAGCTCGGGCGGCAGCAGGTGGGTCAGGATGCCGTTGATCGAATAGAGCGCGCCCAGCGTGCCGAGGAACTCGTTGTCGCGCACGATCGGCACCTGCATCAGCATGAAGCTGTCGCCGCGTTCGTTGACGAGCGGGCGCGAATAGACCACGCGCTGGGTCTCGCGCGCGGTGTCGAAGGTGTCGAGCACGTCGGGTTCGAGCGGCTGCTCCGGCGTCTCGCGCAGCCGGGCGGCGAATTCCGACGTGGAAGGCAGCGACCAGCGCGCGCGCCGCGTGGCGTCGAGCCAGTTGATGAAGACGATCTCCGGATTCTCGCGCAGCACCTCCTGCGCGGCGGTGCGATAGGCGCGCTGGTCGAGCTGCGCGGCGGCGATGTCGCGCGCCAGCGAGGCGAGCTGGTCCTGATTGCTCAGCAACGACAGCCGCACGCGTTGCTGCGCCCAGGCGGCGTCGCGATACAGCGCGTCGCGTTGCTGCTGGCGCTCGGTCTCGTGCAGGGACCACAGGATCACGCCCATCGCGCCGGAGAACAGCACGATCGCCACCAGCGGGATGAACATGAACCAGCTGGTCGCGACCAGGTTGCGCCAGCGCAGCCACCACAGGCCGCGCGGCGGGCCGGTGAAGGGGCGGCCGTCGGCGGCCTCGTCGGCGGGGCCCAGCCCCTCGAGCGCGTCCAGCGGCGTCAGCGCGCTCAACTGGTCGATCGCGCCGGGGCCGCCGCCAGGGATCCCGGCGCCGCCGGCATCGCGGGAGGCATCGGCGGCGGGGGGAATCATCGGCAGGCGGAGGGCCGGCAGCAGCCGGCGGACGAGGCGGTGGATGGACAGCATGATGGGATTGACGACTGACCGGGCAGTGTAGCTCGATTGCTGCAGTGCGTCGCTTGGGGAAAGCGCCTATGCGGCACGCGCCGCGCTCCGTCTGCCCGCAGGCCGCGTGGGGGCGCGGCTGGCGGCCTCGTGGTGCGTTGCGGCAATATTTCGCATCATGAGAAACGATACCGTAATTTGAAAATTTCGCTTGTGCTGAGAAATCGCCTTCCATAGAATCGGTGCCGACCGAACGATGCGGGAGGAAGACGGTCGGACCTTGTCCGGGTGTCAGCGACACGCCGGCGACAGGCCAGCCCATCCGCCCATCCACGCCTCGCTCCGCACCCCCGTCAGACAGCGCCAGGCCAGCCACCCACGAAAGCGGCCGTTGCTGGCGCACGCATTCCACAGGAGACGATCCATGTCAGCCGTACCAGAGCAGATCCTCGGCGCAGCCGGCGCCAACGACGCCGACCCGCAGGAAACCCAAGAATGGCTGGAGGCCCTGCAGGGCGTGATCGGCGCGGAAGGTAGCGAGCGCGCGGCCTTCCTGATCGACAAGCAGATCGAATATGCCCGCGTCAATGGCGTCACCCAGCCGTTCCACGCGGAAACCCCGTACATCAACACGATCCCGGTCGAGCAGCAGGCGCGCATCCCGGGCGACCAGGACATCGAGCACCGCATCCGTTCGTACTCGCGCTGGAACGCGATGGCGATGGTGCTGCGGGCCAACAAGCACACCAACGTCGGCGGCCACATCTCGTCGTACGCGTCGGCGGCCACGCTGTACGACGTCGGCTACAACCACTTCTGGCATGCGCCGTCGGACAAGCACGGCGGCGACCTGGTCTTCGTGCAGGGCCACTCGGCTCCGGGCGTCTATTCACGCGCCTTCCTGCTGGGCCGGCTGACCGCGGAGCAGCTCGACAACTTCCGCCAGGAAGTCGACGGCAAGGGCATCTCGTCGTACCCGCACCCGTGGCTGATGCCGGACTTCTGGCAGTTCCCGACCGTGTCGATGGGCCTGGGCCCGATCATGGCGATCTACCAGGCCCGCTTCATGAAGTACCTGCAGAGCCGCGGCCTGGTCAACACCGAGGGCCGCAAGGTCTGGGCCTTCCTCGGCGACGGCGAGACCGACGAGCCGGAATCGCTGGGCGCGATCGGCATGGCCGGCCGCGAGCAGCTGGACAACCTGGTCTTCGTCATCAACTGCAACCTGCAGCGCCTGGATGGTCCGGTGCGCGGCAACGGCAAGATCATCCAGGAACTGGAGTCGGAATTCCGCGGCGCCGGCTGGAACGTGATCAAGGTCGTCTGGGGCAGCCGCTGGGATTCGCTGCTGGCGCGCGACACCAAGGGCCTGCTGATGAAGCGCATGATGGAGTGCGTCGACGGCGAGTACCAGACCTTCAAGGCCAAGGACGGCGCCTACGTGCGCGAGCACTTCTTCAACACGCCCGAGCTCAAGGCGATGGTGGCCGACTGGTCCGATGACGACATCTGGCGCCTGAACCGCGGCGGCCACGATCCGCACAAGATCTACGCCGCCTACAAGGCCGCCACCGAGCACAAGGGCCAGCCGACGCTGATCCTGGCCAAGACCATCAAGGGCTACGGCATGGGCGATGCCGGCCAGGCGATGAACATCACGCACCAGCAGAAGAAGATGCCGGTCGAGGCGATCCGCCGCTTCCGCGACCAGTTCAATCTGCCGGTGCCGGACGACAAGCTGGAAGAAGTCCCGTACCTGACCTTCGAGGAAGGCTCGAAGGAACTCGAATACATGCGCGCCCGCCGCATGGAGCTTGGCGGCTACCTGCCGACGCGCCGCCAGAAGGCCGATCCGCTGCCGGTGCCCGACCTGTCGGCCTTCTCGGCGCTGCTCAAGGCCACCGGCGAGGGCCGCGAGGTCTCGACCACGATGGCGTTCGTGCGGATCCTGAACACGCTGCTCAAGGACAAGCAGATCGGCAAGCATGTGGTGCCCATCGTTCCGGACGAGTCGCGCACCTTCGGCATGGAAGGCCTGTTCCGCCAGATCGGCATCTGGAACCAGCAGGGCCAGAAGTACGTGCCGGAAGACCATGACCAGCTGATGTTCTACAAGGAATCGCAGACTGGCCAGGTGCTGCAGGAAGGCATCAACGAAGCCGGCGCGATGTGCGACTGGATCGCGGCCGCCACGTCGTACTCGACGCACGGCGTGCAGATGATCCCGTTCTACATCTACTACTCGATGTTCGGCATCCAGCGGATCGGCGATCTGTGCTGGGCCGCCGCCGACATGCGTTCGCGCGGCTTCCTGCTGGGCGGCACCTCGGGCCGGACCACGCTGAACGGCGAAGGCCTGCAGCACGAGGACGGCCACTCGCACGTGTTCCACGCGGTGATCCCGAACTGCATCTCGTACGACCCGACCTTCCAGTACGAACTGGCGGTGATCATGCAGGACGGCCTGCGCCGCATGTACGCCGAGCAGGAGGACGTGTACTACTACCTGACGGTGATGAACGAGAACTACGAGCATCCGGAAATGCCGGCTGGCGTGGAAAAGGACATCGTCAAGGGCATGTACGCCTTCCGCAAGGGCGCCGAGAACAGCAACGCCCCGCGCGTGCAGCTGCTCGGCTCGGGCACGATCTTCCGCGAGGTGATCGCCGCCGCCGAACTGCTGAAGAAGGACTGGGGCGTCGAGTCGGACCTGTGGAGCTGCCCGAGCTTCACCGAGCTGGCCCGCGAAGGCCAGGCCGCCGAGCGCTGGAACCTGCTGCATCCGACCGAGACGCCGCGCGAATCGCACGTGACCCAGTGCCTGAAGTCGGTGCGCGGTCCGGTGATCGCGTCGACCGACTACGTGCGCGCCTTCGCCGAGCAGATCCGCCCGTTCGTGCCGCGCCGCTACGTGGTGCTGGGCACCGACGGCTTCGGCCGCTCGGATACCCGCGAGAAGCTGCGCCACTTCTTCGAGGTGGACCGCCACTGGGTCACGCTGGCCGCCCTGAAGGCGCTTGCCGACGAGGGTGCCATCCCGCGCGACAAGGTCGCCGAGGCCATCAAGAAGTACAACCTCGACCCGAACAAGCCGAACCCGATGACGGTCTGATCCGGCTGTCACTCCCGCGAACCCCCGGGCACGGCAACGCCGCGCCCGGGTCGCCCGGGACTTGCCTGGGCGCTGTCCAGTAAATGGCCGGGGCGCCGCGGCGTGACAAGGCACGTGCGTCAAAGTAAACTCGACGCTCTTGTTGCTTGTAGTCACGCGCGCCGTCCTGTCCAGGAGACACTGAATGAGTCAAGCGATTGAAATCAAGGTGCCGGATATCGGCGACTACGACGCCGTTCCCGTCATTGAAGTCCACGTGAAGCCGGGCGATACGATCAACGCCGAGGATGCGCTGGTCACGCTGGAATCGGACAAGGCGACGATGGACGTGCCCTCGCCGCAGGGCGGCACGGTCAAGGAAGTCAAGGTCAAGGTCGGCGACAACGTGGCCGAGGGCTCGGTGCTGGTGATG
>NZ_JCBAJO010000218.1:0-7760 GCF_059772245.1 Cupriavidus sp. R6-3 | reverse complement strand
CGCCGCGCCGTGCAGGCGGCCGAGGCCGATATCCGGATCGCCGGGCAGCGGCCGAACCCGGTGCTGAGCCTGGGCGTGGAGAACATCAACCCGCATGCCGGCGTCGGCGCCGGCAGCTGGCGCAACAAGACCGTCGATTCGACGGTGCGCATCGACCAGGTGATCGAGACCGCCAACAAGGCCGGCCTGCGCGTCAAGACCGCGCAGGCGGCCAGCGCGGCGGCGGGCCGGCAGGTGCAGGCGGCCACCGTGCAGCAGATGGCCGCGCTGGAGCAGGCCTTCTTCGATGCGGCGGTCAGTCAGCAGCGGGTCGACGTGCTGGCGCAGACGCTGGCGCTGTACGAGCGCACCGAGCAGGCCAACAAGACCCGCTACAAGGCCGGCGACCTGGCGCGCGCCGACGTGACCCGGCTCGAGCTCGATGCCTTGCGCGCCCGCGCGGACTGGCGCGAGGCACGGGCCGATCATCAGCGCGACCTGGCCGAACTCGCACAGCGCATCGGCATCCCGGGCACGCTGCAGTATCCGGTCTCGGCCACCAACCAGCAGGGCAGCGGCAACAGCTTCGGCGTGTTCGTCAGCATTCCGCTGTATCTGCGCCACAGCTATGGCGGCGAGGCGCAGCGCGCCGAGGTCGATTACTACGCGGCGCTCGACGAACGCAACCGCGTGCTGCTGGCCGCGGGCAACGAGGTCGGCCGGCTGCGCACCGCGCTCGATGCCGCGCGCGAATCGCTGCGTCAGATCGACGAAGCCGTGCTGCCCACGGCCGAGCGCGTCGCCGCCGATGCCGAGTTCGCCTTCGGCAAGGGCGCGATCGGCGTGCTCGAACTGCTCGATGCGCGCCGCGCGCTGCGGCAGACGCGCCTCGATGCCGCGCAGGCGCGGGGCGCCTATGCCAAGGCGCTGTCCGCCTATCTGGCCGCCACGCGCACGGCGGATGAAGCGGCCGCCGCGGCTCCGGCCGATGCTGCCGATCTGCCGCTGCAAGACGTCGCCCCCTACCTTTCCGTCCACTAGCCGGACACGTTCCGGCTTTCCCGATCCCGTCGCCATGACCCTCCGTTCCCTGTTGACGATCGTCCTGCTTGCCACGTCGCTGAGCCTGACCGGATGCGGCCGGAAGGCCGAACCGGAGTCCGAGTCGCCGCGCGTCGAAGGCGCGGCCGTCGTCTTCCCCGATACGGTCAAGTCGCTGCCCGGCATCGCCGCCGAACCGGTGCGGCGCGGCGCGGAGCGCGTGCTGACGCTGCCCGGCCGGCTGGTCTGGAACGAGGACCGTACCGTGCGCGTGATGAGCCCGTTCGCCGGCCGCGTCGCCGAGATCCTGGTGCAGCCGGGCACCACCGTCGCCGCGGGCCAGCCGTTGGCGCTGCTGTCCTCGCCCGACTTCGGCGCGGCGCAGGCCGACGCGCGCAAGGCGGCCGCCGATGCCGCGCTGGCGTCCAAGGGCCTGGCGCGGCAACGCGAGCTGTATGGCGCCGGCATCGTCGCGCAGAAGGACCTCGAGCAGGCCCAGGCCGAGGCCGCACGGGCCAGCGCCGAACTGCAGCGCGCGCAGGCGGCCCTGCGGCAGGTCGGCGGCGAACTGGGCAAGCCGGGCGCGATCGGTGTGGGCGCCCCGGATCGCTTCGCACTGCGCGCACCGATCGCCGGCCTGGTGGTCGAACGCAACCTGAATCCCGGCATGCAGCTGCGGCCCGACCAGCCGCCGGCCGCGCCGCTGTTCCTGCTGACCGACCCTTCCGACCTGTGGGCGCAGCTCGACGCGGCCGAGGCCGATCTGGCGCTGTTCCGCCCAGGCGGCAGCGTGACGCTGACCTCGACCGCCTATCCGGGCGAGTCCTTCCCGGCCAAGGTCGTCAAGATCGCCGACTACGTCGATCCGGCCGCGCGCAGCATCAAGGTCCGCCTGTCGGTGCCCAATCCCGAGCGGCGGCTGAAGGCCGAGATGTTCGTCACCGCGCGCATCCAGGCCGCCGGCTTCGACGGCATCGCGGTGCCGGCCCGGGCGGTGTTCCTGGCCGACAACCATCACTATGTGTTCGTGCGCGTCGACGCGCATCGCTTCGAGCGCCGCGAGGTCAAGGTCGGTGCGAGCCTGCCGGGCGTTACCGAGGTGGTGTCCGGGCTCGAACCCGGCATGCAGGTGGTGACCGACGGCAATCTGTATCTGCAGGACATCCTGCGCGATGCGAGCGCGACGCAGGCCGCGCTGCGCCAGCAAGCTCGATGAGGGCGGCCGCGTCATGATCTCGCGCATCGTCCATTTCGCGCTGCACCAGAAGCTGTTCGTCTGGATGGGGCTGGCGCTGTTCGTCGCCGGCGGCCTGGCGGCCTTCAAGAACCTGCCGATCGAGGCCTTCCCGGATGTCTCGGACGTGCAGGTCAACGTGATCACGCTGTATCCCGGCCGCGCGGCGGAGGAGGTCGAGCGCCAGGTCACGATTCCGATCGAGACCGCGCTGGCCGGCACGCCCAATTCGGTGCGGGTGTTCTCGCACACGCAGTTCGGCCTGTCCTACCTGATGGTGACCTTCAACGACAAGGCCACCGACGTCACCGCGCGCCAGCAGGTGATCGAGCGCCTGCGCGGCGTCGATCTGCCCGACGGGGTGCAGCCGGACCTGGCGCCGCTGTCGACCGCGATCGGCGAGATCTACCGCTTCCGCCTGAAGGGCAAGGGCCACACGCCGCAGGAGCTGCGCACGCTGCAGGACTGGGTGGTCGAGAAGAACCTGCGCCAGGTACCGGGCGTCGCGGACCTGGTGACCATCGGCGGCACCATCAAGCAGTACGAGGTCAACCCGAATCTGGCCCGCATGCGCGACGCGCATATCTCGCTGGCGCAGCTGTTCGAGGCCCTGCAGCGCGGCAACTCGAACGCCGGCGGCGGCGCGGTCGCGCAGGGGCGGCAGCAGTATCTGCTGCGCTCGCTCGGCAGCTTTCGCAGCTCGGCCGATATCGCGAACGTGGTGGTGTCCGAGGTCAACGGCACGCCGATCCTGGTCAAGGACATCGCCGAGGTGCGCGTCGGCGCCGCGCCGCGGCAGGGCCTGATGGCGCAGGACGACGAGGAGGACATCGTCTCGGGCATCGTGGTGATGCGCAAGGGCGAGAACCCGTCGGAGGTGCTGACCGCGCTGAAGGCCAAGATCGCGCAGCTCAACGAGCAGATCCTGCCGCGCGGCGTCGAGATCGTGCCGTACTACGACCGCGCCGACCTGATCGACAAGACGCTGCACACGGTGTTCGGCAACCTGGTCGAGGGCGCGCTGCTGGTGATGGCGGTGCTGTATCTGTTCCTGGCCAACGTGCGGGCCGCCGCCATCGTCGCGCTGGTGATCCCGCTGGCGCTGCTGTCGACCTTCATCGGCCTGACCTGGGTCGGCATTCCGGCCAACCTGCTGTCGCTGGGGGCGATGGACTTCGGCATCATCGTCGACGGCGCGGTGATCGTGGTCGAGAACATCTTCAAGCGGCTGGGCGAACTGAAGGAGCAGAAGATCCGCGACAGCCGCGCGCGCTTGCACGCGATCGCGCGCGCGACGACCGAGGTGGGCCGCCCGACGGTGTTCTCGATGGTGATCATCATCGCCGCGCACCTGCCGATCTTCACGCTGCAGCGGCACGAAGGAAAGATCTTCGCGCCGATGGCATACACGGTGACGGGCGCGCTGGTCGGTTCGCTGATCGTGTCGCTGACGCTGGTGCCGCTGCTGTGCTACCTGCTGCTGAAGAAGGACATCGCCCATCACGACAACGCGGTGGTGCGGCTGTGCAAGCGCGCCTATGCGCCGATGCTGGCGTGGGCGCTGGACCACAAGCGCGCGGTGGTGGCGAGCGCGGTGGCGCTGCTGGTGGTGACTGCCGGCGTCGGCAAGCTGCTGGGCAGCGAATTCCTGCCCGAGCTCGACGAGGGCGCGATGTGGGTCAGCTTCGACCTGCCGGCCTCGGTGTCGACCGACGAGGCACGCGAGCAGGCCGCGCGGCTGCGGCGCACGATCCGGCAAACGCCGGAGGTAAAGTCGACCATCTCCAAGGTCGGCCGTCCCGACGACGGCACCGACCCGAAGCTGATCAATACGGTGGAGATCCTGGTCGACCTGAAGCCGGAAGCGGAGTGGCGCCGCGGCTTCGACAAGCGCCGCATCATCGGCGAGATCAACGCGAATCTGCGCAAGCTGCCGGGGATCGAGCCGAACTTCTCGCAGCCGGTGCGCGACAACATCCTCGAGAGCATCTCGCAGATCAAGGGCCAGATCGTCATCAAGGTGCAGAGCGACAGCCTCGAGCAGAACAAGCGCGTCGCCGACCAGATCCTCGCCAACGTGCAGACCGTGCCCGGCGTGATGCGGGCCTTCATCGACCGCGACGGCGAGCTGCCGCAGTATGTGCTCGACTTCGACCGCGCCCAGGCCGCGCGCTACGGCATCAACGTGGCCGACGTCCAGGACCTGATGGAGACCGCGCTGGCGGGCAAGGCCGCCACCGAGCTGTGGGAGGGCGAGCGGCACTTCAGCGTGGTGGTGCGGCTCGCGCCCGGCGAACGCGAACTGCCGAACCTGCCGAACATCCTGATGCAGACCGCCGAGGGCGCCCAGGTGCCGCTGTCGCAGCTGGTGCATTTCCATGCGGCGTCCGGCGCGATGAATATCAGCCGCGAGAACGGCCAGCGCACCACGTCGATCGGCGTCTTCATTCACGACCGGGACATGGGCAGCGTGGTCAAGGACATGCAGGCGCTGGTGGCGAAGAACGTGCGCGCCGACGACGTCAAGATCGGCTGGTCCGGCGAGTTCGAGAACCAGCAGCGCGCGATGGCGCGGCTGTCGATCGTCGTGCCGCTGTCGGTGCTGCTGATCTTCCTGCTGCTGTTCCAGGCGTTCAAGTCGTTCAAGAGCGCGACGCTGATCCTGTCGAACATCCCGTTTGCGCTGGTGGGCGGCGTGTTCGCGCTGTTCCTGACCGGCATTCCGCTGTCGGTGTCGGCGGCGATCGGCTTTATCGCGCTGTTCGGCCAGGCCGTGCTCAATGGGGTGGTGATGGTGACCTACTTCAACCAGCTGCGCGAGCAGGGGCTGCCGCTGCGCCAGGCCGTGCTGGCCGGGTCGATGGACCGCCTGCGCACCGTGCTGATGACCGCGCTGCTGGCGATGCTGGGCCTGTTCCCGATGGCGGTCTCGCGCGCGATCGGCTCGGAGACGCAGCGCCCGCTGGCGATCGTGATCATCGGCGGGCTGATCACCGCGACCGTGCTGACGCTGATCGTGCTGCCGACGCTGTACGAATGGATGGTCAGCCGCAGCTGGCCGGATGAGGCGGCGGAGGAAGATGAGGTTGCGGCGGGGGCACCAGGGGTGCGACGGGACGACGAGGCGGTGGTTTGATTGTCGCCTCTCTACCGCCTGCGCCGCCGGCGGGAAAGGGGCGGGGGGAGGGCAACGGCGTTCGCTATCCCTCCGCCGCCGTCACGTCCCGCACGACGCCAGCCCGCAGCATCCGCGCAATCTCGGCCTCTCCATATCCGCACTCGGCCAGCAGCGCCCGCGTGTCCTCGCCCAGCCGCGGCGGCGGCCGCCGGTATTGCGCCGGCGTCTCCGACAGCTTGATCGGCAGGCCGATGCTCTTGACCGGCCCGGCCTCGGGGTGCTGCTGCTCGACCACCATTTCGCGCGCGAGAGTTTGCGGATGCGACAGCGCCTCGCCGATCGAATGCACCGGCCCGGCCGGCACGCCCGCCGCGTCGAACGCCGCCAGCCATTCGGCCGAGGGCTTGGTGCGCAGGATCTCCGCCATGGCCGGCAGCAGCGTGTCGCGGTGGCGCATGCGGTCCGAGTTCAGCCGATAGCGCGGATCGGTCAGCCATTCGGGCCGGCCCAGCACCTGCGCGATCCGCTCCCAGTTCTTCTCGTTGGCGCCGCCGACGATGATGTGCCCGTCCTGCGTCGGAAAGGCCTGGTACGGGGTCGCCAGCACATGCGCCGAGCCGCTCGGCCCCGGCGATTCGCCGGTGGCGAAATGGATCGCCGCATGCCAGTACAACTGCTGCAGGCCGGCTTCGATCAACGAGGTCTCGACGATCTGGCCGCGCCCGGTCTTCTGCTTGTGCTGGTAGGCCGCCAGGATGCCGAACGCGGCCAGGATGCCGGCATTGATGTCGGCGATCGAGTTGCCGGTGCGCAGCGGCGGTCCGCCTTCCTCGCCGGTGATGCTCATCAGCCCGGTATAGCCCTGCGCGATCAGGTCGAAGCCGCCCTTGTCGGCGGCCGGGCCGGTACGGCCATAGCCCGAGATCGCGCAATAGATCAGGCCGGGATTGATTTCCGACAGCACGTCGTAGCCGAGCCCGAGCTTTTCCAGCGTGCCCTTGCGGAAGTTCTCGATCAGCACGTCGGCGTCGCGCACCATCCGCAGCAGCACTTCCTTGCCTTCGGCCGTCTTCAGATCGAGTGCGATCGCGCGCTTGTTGCGGTTCAGCATCAGGAAGGGCGCCGACACGCCGTTGATGCGCGGATCGCGATAGCCGCGCGCATCGTCGCCGCCATCGGTCTTCTCGATCTTGATCACGTCGGCGCCGAGGTCGGCCAGCATCATGCCGCAGGTCGGGCCGGCCATGATCTGCGCCAGCTCGAGCACGCGCATGCCGGCGAGGGCGCCGGCCCGCGGAGAACGTTCGGATTGCATGGGGGAAGCCATCGCTGTCCTTCGAGGTGGAGGCCGCTCAGCGGCCGTGAAACTCGGGCGTCTGCTTGGCGAGGAAGGCGCGATAGCCGGTGCGGAAGTCCTCGGTGTCGAAGCAGTCGAAGGCCTCGTCGCGCTCGCGCTCGCTCAGCGGCGTGCCGGCCGCCAGTTGGCGCGCGAACTTCTTGTGCCAGCGGGCGACCAGGGGCGCGCCGCTGGCGATGCGCTGCGCGGTCGCGGCCGCTTCGGCGGCGACCTGGTCGTCGGGCACCACGCGCGACACCAGGCCCATGCCATGGGCCTCATCCGCGCCGACGATCCGGCCTTCGAACAGCAGCTCCAGCGTGCGCGACTCGCCGATCAGCCGGATCAGCGGGGCCATTTCCGCATGGGCCATCACCAGCCCGAGGTTCTTGATCGGCGCGCCGAAACGGCTGCCCTGGCCGCAGATGCGGATGTCGGCCATCGCCGCGATCTCCAGCCCGCCGCCGACGCAGATGCCGTGGATCTGCGCGACCACCGGATGGCGGCAGTCCTGCAGCGCCTGCGCGGTGGCGTGCATCACCTTGCCGTAGGCGGTGGCCTGCGCCTTGTTCGAGCGCGCCTGCGCGAACTCGCCGATGTCGTTGCCGGGCGAGAAGGCCCGCTCGCCGGCGCCGCGCACGATCACGCAGCGCACGCCGTCGTCGGCGGAGAGGGCGCGGAAGGCGTCGCCCAGTTGCTGCCACATCGACAGCGTCATCGCGTTGAGCTTGGCGGGGCGGTTCAGCACGACGGTGGCGATGGCGCCGTCGCGGATCGTCAGCACGGGGCTGTCGTCGGTGCCGCCCGGTTGGGAATCGACGCTTGAATCCGGTCGGGATTCCGGGTGCGAATCGGGTCCGGAATCGGGTCGGGAATCGGGTCCGGAACCGCGAGAAGCGGAGGCGGGCATCACGGTCATCGAGGGCGCTCCTGGCAGGTTGGCGACATGGTGTCTTGCCGCATCGTTGATTTGGTATACCATATCCCAAATCATCGCCACATACCAAGGAAGCATCGCCCATGGTTAACCCGGAAGACGCGCCGGCAACGCT
>NZ_JCBAJO010000217.1:0-7853 GCF_059772245.1 Cupriavidus sp. R6-3 | reverse complement strand
GAGCTGGGCCGGGCCGAGCTGGGCCGGGCAGAGTTGGGCCGGGCAGAGTTGGGCCGGGCAGAGCTGGGCAGAGCTGGGGCAGAGTTGGGTAGAGGAGGCCGGGCAGGGTTGGGCGGGCTGACCCGAGCGGGCTGGGCCGGCGAGCAGCTGGGCGCGGCGAGCCGGCCCAATCCACGCCCCTGCGCGCTTCGGCTACAGTATCGCCTTCGCCGCCATCGGCAACCGGCCCGCGGGCCGGCATCGCCGACGGCGCAAGGAGCCATCGATGTCCTTCGCCCTGCAACCCGCCCGCGCCACCGGCGCTTCCGCCAACGCTTCGGCCACCGTTTCCGAAGCCGAGCGCCGCATGCGCGTCGATCTCGCCGCGGCGTACCGGCTGTGCGCGCTGGCCGGCTGGGACGACCTGATCTACACGCATATCTCGGCGACGGTGCCCGGCGAGCCGGACCACTTCCTGATCAACCCGTTCGGCCATGCCTTCGACGAGATCCGCGCGTCGGACCTGGTCAAGATCAACGGCCGCGGCGAGGTGGTCGGCGACAGCCCGCATCCGGTCAACGTGACCGGGTTTGCGCTGCATGCGGCCGTGCACGCGGCGCGTCCGGACGCGGTCTGCGTGATGCACCTGCACAATACCGCCGGCGTCGCGGTGTCGGCCCAGGCCGACGGGCTGCTGCCGCTGTCGCAGCATGCGATGCGCTTTTACGGCCGGCTCGCCTATCACGACTACGAGGGCCTGGCCTTCACGCCGGCCGAGGGCGCGCGGCTGACCGCCTCGCTGGGCAGCCATCCCGCCATGCTGCTGCGCAACCACGGCACGCTGACGGTCGGCCGTACCGTGGCCGAGGCCCATGTGCTGATGGCCACGCTGATCAAGGCCTGCGAAATCCAGCTCGGCGCGCTGACCGCCACGCGCGTGGTGCTGCCCTCGGTCGAGGTGGCGACGCGGACCTCGGCCCAGCTCGACGACGGCGGCGCCATCGAGGGCGCGCTGGAATGGCCGTCGCTGCTGCGCAAACTCGATAAAATCGATCCCTCGTATCGCGACTGAGCGCGACGGGTGCCACGCGGCGCGAGCAAGCGCAACGCAGGGCAGCGCCCGCTTCAGTCCTTGCACCATTCATCCATAACTCATCCATAACAACAGGAGCCATCCATGCCGACTTTCCACGTAGAGATGTTCGAGGGCCGCACCATCGAGCAGAAGCGCAAGTTCGTCGAGGAAGTGACCCGTGTCACCTGCGAAACCCTCGGCTGCTCGGCCGGCGCGGTCGACATCATCATCACCGACGTCAAGCGCGAGAACTGGGCCACCGGCGGCGAGCTGTGGGCCGACAAGAAGTAACGCCCGTCGACATCGTCCTCGCCATCGTTCCTGGTCATCGTTCCTTCTCCGGGCATCCACGAACCGGCGCCTCGCGCCCCTGTACGGAACCGTCATGCAGCATTTCGCCTCGGACAACTACGCCGGCTTCTGCCCGGAATCGCTGAAGTACTTCCTCGAAGCCAACGGCAGCGGGCACGAGCAGGCCTATGGCGACGATTCGTGGACGCAGAAGGTCTGCGATCGCATCCGCGACCTGTTCCAGACCGATTGCGAGGTGTTCTTCGTATTCAACGGCACGGCGGCCAATTCGCTGGCGCTGTCGGCGCTGTGCCAGTCGTATCACTCCGTGATCTGTCACGAGCTGGCGCATATCGAGACCGACGAGTGCGGCGGGCCGGAGTTCTTCTCCAACGGCTCGAAGCTGCTGACCGCGCCGGGCGCCAACGGCAAGCTGACGCCGGATGCGGTCGAGGCGCTGGTCACGCGCCGCAGCGACATCCACTATCCGAAGCCCAAGGTCGTGTCGCTGACGCAGTCGACCGAGGTCGGCACCGTCTATACGGTCGAGGAAGTGCGCGCGATCTCGGCCATCGCCAAGCGGCGGCAGCTGCGGGTCCATATGGACGGGGCGCGCTTTGCCAACGCGGTGGCGTCGCTGGGCGTGCATCCGTCCGAGATCACCTGGCGCGCGGGCGTCGACGTGCTGTGCTTCGGCGGCACCAAGAACGGCCTGCCGGTCGGGGAGGCGGTGGTGTTCTTCGACCGCAAGCTGGCCGAGGACTTTGCCTATCGCGTCAAGCAGGCCGGGCAGCTGGCCTCGAAGATGCGCTTCATCTCCGCGCCGTGGCTGGGGCTGCTGGAGAACGACGTGTGGCTGGCCAACGCCCGCCATGCCAATGCGATGGCGCAGCTGCTGCACGATCGCATCGCCGGCATTCCCGGCGTGCGCATCATGTTCCCGACGCAGGCCAACGCCGTGTTCGCCGAGCTGCCGCTGCCGGCGATCGAGGCGCTGCGCGGGCGCGGCTGGCGCTTCTATACCTTCATCGGCGCCGGCGGCTGCCGCTTCATGTGCTCGTGGGACCTGCGGCCCGAGACGGTCGAAGCGCTGGCGGCCGACATGCGCGAGGTCTGCGCCGCGTGATTGCGGGCGTGTGGATGCCGGCGCGTGCTTGCCGGCGCGTGATTGTCGGCGTGTCCATATGGACCGTTGTCTGACCCCGGCGCCTTGCGCCATCGAACAGGAAATCGAGCCATGCCCTCCTATCGCTACTGTCCCCACTGCGGCACGCCGCTGATGGCGCTGCCGATGTCCGGGCGCGAACGCATGGCCTGCGTGCAGGACGGCTGCCAGTTCGTGCAGTGGGACAACCCGCTGCCGGTGCTGGCCGCGGTGGTCGAGTACGAGGGCAAGCTGCTGCTGGCGCGCAATGCCGCGTGGCCGCCGTCGATGTACGCGCTGGTCACCGGCTTTCTGGAGCGCGACGAAACGCCGGAGGCGGGCGTGGCGCGCGAGCTGAAGGAAGAGACCAACCTCGATGCGCAATCGGTTTCGCTGATCGGCGTCTACGAATTCATGCGCAAGAACGAGCTGATCATCGCCTACCACGTACGCGCGACCGGCACCATCGCGCTGTCGGAGGAGCTGGCCGACTACAAGCTGGTGGCGCCGGAAAAGATGCGGATCTGGAATGCGGGCACCGGCTTCGCGGTGGCCGACTGGCTGGCCGCGCGCGGCTATCCGGTGCGCTTCTTCGACCGCCAGACCGGCGAGGACATTCCCGACCCGCGCCAGGCCTTGCGGGCGGAGGGCGCCGGCGCGACGCTACAATACCGGCCATGAAGCCTCAGGGAAGGCTTGCCGACATCGCCCATACCAGGGAAACAAGGAAGAGACCATGGAGTTCCAGAAGGAAGTGGACGCGCGCGGGCTGAACTGCCCGCTGCCGATTTTGCGGACCAAGAAGGCGCTGGCCGATATGGCGAGCGGAGAAGTGCTGAAGGTGCTGGCCACCGACCCGGGCGCGACCCGCGACTTCCAGGCCTTCGCCAAGCAGACCGGCAACGAGCTGCTGTCGCACCAGGAGGTCGACAAGGTGTTCGTGTTCTACATGAAGCGCCGGTAAGCGGGCGAGCAGGCCAGCAACCGAGCGGTCCCGCAGTTCGGGCCGCAGACGACAAAGCCGCCCTCGGGCGGCTTTTTGTTTTAGGGCTGCGAGAGGGCAAGGGCGCCCGCGATCGCAGGCGCCCTTGTCCGGACAATCTTCCGGCCGAACGCCTCAGATCCGCTCGCGCAGATAGCTGCCGAACTCGTCGCGCACCTCTGGATGCTTCAGCGCGAACTCGACCATCGCCTTCAGATAGCCGAGCTTGCTGCCGCAGTCGTAGCGCACGCCCTGGTAGCGGTAGGCCAGCACCTGTTCCTGGCCGAGCAGCGACTGGATCGCGTCCGTCAGCTGGAATTCGCCGCCGGCGCCCGGCTTCAGGTTGCGGATATGTTCGAAGATGCGCGGGGTCAGGATATAGCGGCCGACCACGCCCAGGTTCGACGGTGCCACTTCCGGGTCCGGCTTCTCGACGATGCCGGCGACCTTGATCACGCCTTCGTCCCACTCGCGGCCGTCGACCACGCCGTAAGATTTACTCTGCTCGGGTGCAATTTCTTCCACACCCAGGATGGAGCAGTTGTAATGATTGTAGAGGTCGACCATCTGCTTCATGACCGGCGGCTGGCCGTCGAGCAGGTCGTCCGCCAGCATCACGGCGAAGGGCGCGTCGCCGACCAGCTTCTCGGCGCACAGCACCGCATGGCCGAGGCCGAGCGCCTCGGGCTGGCGCACGTAGAAGCATTCCACATGCGACGGCTTGATCGAGCGGACCACCTCGAGCAGCGCCTGCTTGTTCTTCGCCTCCAGCTCGACCTCGAGCTCGTAGGCCTTGTCGAAATGGTCCTCGATCGCACGCTTGGAGCGGCCCGTCACGAAGATCATCTCCGTGATGCCGGCAGCCATCGCCTCTTCGACCGCATACTGGATCAGCGGCTTGTCCACCACGGGCAGCATTTCCTTGGGGCTCGCCTTGGTAGCGGGCAGGAAACGGGTGCCGAGCCCGGCTACCGGGAATACGGCCTTGGTGACGCGGGTTTCCATAAAAGAGGCTCCTTCTCAGTTTTTGATGTCGTCAGCCTTGCGTTAAAGCAAGGCGCATGCCCTGGACCGCGCTGCCGGCACTGCCGCCGGCACGGACACCGACATCGAGGCCGCCACCGACGCGAACGCGGTGGGTGTCGACCTCATGCCGGCAGCCGTTGCAACTGGTCCTGCAGCTTGGCCAGCGTCTGCTCGAAATCGGCCAGCCGCTGGTTTTCCTGTTCGACCACCGCGGCCGGCGCCTTGGCCACGAAGCTCTCGTTGGCCAGCTTGCCGCGGGCCTTGGCGATCTCGCCGCCGATGCGCTGGATCTCCTTGCCGAGGCGCACGCGTTCGGCGGCGACGTCGATCTCGATCTTCAGCAGCAGGTGACTGCCGCCGACGATGGCGACCGGCGCACCGGCGCCTTCGGCCATCAGGGTCTGCTCGTCTTCGAAGACGCGAACCTCGGAAAGTTTCGCCAGCGCCTGGATATAGTTTTTTGCCGCGTGCAGGAAGGCGTTGTCGCCATGCGCGTACAGCGGGATCCGCTGCGCCGGCGAGATGTTCATTTCGCCGCGCAAATTGCGGCAGGCATCGACCATCGCCTTCAGTTGCGCGACCCAGGCCTCGGCCGTTTCGTCGATCTTCGCGGCGGCGGCGAGCGGGTAGGGCTGCAACGCGATCGATTCGCTGCCGTCGCCCTTGCCGCGACTGGCCAGCGGGCCGACCTTCTGCCACAGTTCCTCGGTGATGAACGGGATGATCGGATGCGCGAGCCGCAGCACGGTCTCGAGCACGCGCAGCAGCGTGCGGCGCGTGGCGCGCTGCTGCGCCGGCGTGCCGTTCTGGATCTGCACCTTGGCCAGTTCCAGGTACCAGTCGCAGTACTCGTCCCAGACGAACTTGTAGATCGCGTTGGCGATATTGTCGAATCGGTATTCGCCGAAGCCCTTCTCGACCTCGGCCTCGACCCGCTGCAGCAACGACACGATCCAGCGGTCGGCCTGCGAGAAGTCGAGGTAGCCGTCCGGACCGCAGTCCTGGTTGCACGGCCCCATGCCGCAGTCGTGCCCCTCGGTGTTCATCAGCACGAAGCGGGTCGCGTTCCACAGCTTGTTGCAGAAGTTGCGGTAGCCTTCGCAGCGGCCGGTGTCGAAGTTGATGTTGCGGCCCAGCGTGGCCAGCGAGGCGAAGGTGAAGCGCAGCGCGTCGGCGCCGAAGGCCGGAATGCCGTTGGGGAATTCCTTCTTCGTCTTCGCTTCGATCTTCGGCGCATCCTTGGGCCGGCGCAGGCCGGTGGTGCGCTTCTTCAGCAGTTCGGGCAGCTCGATGCCGTCGATCAGGTCGACCGGGTCGAGCGTGTTGCCCTCGGACTTGCTCATCTTCTTGCCTTCGAAGTCGCGCACCAGGCCGTGCACGTACACGTCCTTGAACGGGACCTGGCCGGTGAAGTGCTTGGTCATCATGACCATGCGCGCGACCCAGAAGAAGATGATGTCGTAGCCGGTAACCAGCACCGACGACGGCAGGAAGTGCTGCAGTTCGGGCGTCTGCTCGGGCCAGCCCAGCGAGGAGAACGGCACCAGCGCCGAGGAGAACCAGGTGTCGAGCACGTCCTCGTCGCGGCGCAGCGGCCCGGCAAAGCCGGCGGCCTGCGCCTGCGCGCGCGCTTCCTCTTCGGTGCGCGCGACGTAGCAGTTGCCGGCCTCGTCGTACCAGGCCGGGATCTGGTGGCCCCACCACAGCTGGCGCGAGATGCACCAGTCCTGGATATTGGCCAGCCACTGGTTGTAGGTGCTGACCCAGTTCTCGGGGATCAGGCGGATCTCGCCGCTCTGCACGGCGTCGAGCGCGACCTCGGCGATCGAGCGGCCGGGGTAGAAGGTGCCTTCCGGCGCCGGCTTGCTCATTGCGACGAACCACTGGTCGGTCAGCATCGGCTCGATCACGCTGCCGGTGCGCTCGCTCTTCGGCGTCATCAGCTTGTGCTTCTTGACCTCGACCAGCAGGCCCTGCGCGTCGAGGTCGGCGACGATGCGGCGGCGCGCCTCGAAGCGGTCCAGGCCGACGTATTGCGCGGGCGCGCCATCGGCGATCTTCGCGTCGAGGGTCAGCACCGACAGCTGCGGCAGGTTGTGGCGCTGGCCCACCGCATAGTCGTTGAAGTCATGGCCCGGCGTGACCTTGACCACGCCGGTGCCGAATTCGCGGTCGACGTAGTCGTCGGCAATCACCGGGATCTCGCGATCGGTCAGCGGCAGCTTCGCCATCTTGCCGATCAGGTGCGCGTAGCGCTCGTCCTCGGGATGGACCATCAGCGCGACGTCGCCCAGCATCGTTTCCGGGCGGGTGGTGGCCACCGTCAGATGGGTCAGCCCCGTCCGCGTATCCGGCTCGACCAGCGGATAGCGGATATGCCAGAGCGAGCCTTCCTCCTCGACGCTCTCGACTTCCAGATCGGACACGGCGGTGCCCAGCACCGGGTCCCAGTTGACCAGCCGCTTGCCCCGGTAGATCAGCCCCTGCTCGTGCAGGCGCACGAATACCTCGGTGACCACGCGCGACATCTTCGGGTCCATCGTGAAATATTCGCGGCTCCAGTCGATCGACGCGCCCATGCGCCGCACCTGCCGCGTGATGGTCGAACCCGATTCCTCCTTCCAGGCCCAGACCTTCTGCACGAAAGCCTCGCGGCCGAGGTCGTGGCGCGAGACGCCCTGCGCATCGAGCTGGCGCTCGACCACGATCTGCGTGGCGATGCCGGCGTGGTCGGTCCCGGGCACCCACAGCGTGTTGGCGCCCCGCATGCGCGCGTGCCGTGCCAGGCCGTCCATGATGGTCTGGTTGAACGCGTGTCCCATGTGCAGCGTGCCGGTGACGTTCGGCGGCGGCAGCTGGATGGCGAAATCGGGCCGGTCCGGGTCGAGGGTGGGCCTGGCGATGCCCCGTTTTTCCCACTCGGGGCCCCATTTGGCCTCGATGGCGGCGGGTTCGAAGCTCTTGGCTAGGGACTGGTCTTGGGCGGTCATGCTTGGGATGTCGATCGATGCGTGAAGGCCGGCGAGCCGGTGCGGCTCTCGCGGTCTGGTGCGCGCCTGCAGGGCGCGGCCAAAGGGAGACAAGCCCTAAATTATAGGGGAGCCCGCTCGGTGACGCCCAAAATGCCCTTGCGGGGCGCGCCTGCCCGCCGCGCGCCGCCTCCACATCCACCGCAGGACAAACCGCAGTATCGCCGCTCCGCGGACGCCGATGCGTTCGCTAGAGCACGGTCGCGGCAGGCCGCCGGGCCTATCGTCTGCGTTG
This sequence comes from Cupriavidus sp. R6-3, assembly GCF_059772245.1. Lineage (NCBI taxonomy): Bacteria > Pseudomonadati > Pseudomonadota > Betaproteobacteria > Burkholderiales > Burkholderiaceae > Cupriavidus > Cupriavidus sp. R6-3. The sequence continues at coordinate 92 of NZ_JCBAJO010000217.1, read as the reverse complement.
GGGGCTCGGGCAGGGGACGCCGCATGGCGGTCCGGGCGGGTTGCCGGGGCGCGCGCGGGCCCCCGGCGTGCAGTCGGCCGACGGCCGGGTCA
>NZ_JCBAJO010000216.1:0-7898 GCF_059772245.1 Cupriavidus sp. R6-3 | reverse complement strand
CGCGGGAGCTGCGCAAGTACAACCTGCCGGACACCACGCGCATCGACGGCTGGCAGATCACCTTCCGTTCGCGCGACGGGCTGAACTCGATGACGCTGTGGCTCAATATCGGCGGCATCAAGTCGCTGTGGGTGGGCGGCAGCACCACGCCGTTCGCGTTCTCGCGCGACGGCAAGACGACGGTCGGCACGCGCGACGGCGTCAATATCCTCGAGGGTGGCGTCGCCTATCGCTTCGGCCTGCCATGGCTGTCGAAGATGGGCATGGCGAGCCTGCGCGTCGGCCACGTCAAGCACAACATCCTGCGCACCAACTTCGCCAACGGCAGGCTGACCGACGTGGATGGGCAGGCCACGTGGTCGTGGCCGGTCACGCCGGTGCTGATGGACGCGACCAATATCGGCCCGCTGCGCTTCTACGGCTCCAATACCGCCAACCGCCTGCAGATCGGCCAGTACGGCAGCAAGGTCGGCCCGGCGCAGCTGTGGTACCTGAAGGGACCGGACCTGTCGAAGTCCCGCGTCAGCGAGATCGACGCGATCACGTTGAACAAGGAGTTCCAGTGGCCGGACCTGCTCGGGTCTTCCGGCCGCCATCGTGCGGCACTGGCCGATACCGCGCGCGGCACCGCGCCACAGCTGCGGGCCGAACGGCAGCCCACGGCGCCGACGATCGAGCCGCCGCATCGCAACCTGTCGCGGCGCGCCGCCGCGGTGCTGGCGGGTTACCACCAGGTGGCGCCGGGCGATACGCTGTGGGAGATCGCGCGCAGCCATCGCGACACCCTGCTGGCCGCCGACCGCGAAGCCGCCTCCGCGTCCCTGGGCGAAATCGGGCAGACCAGGCGGGCGCTCGATCATCTGCTGCAGCTCAATGCGTCGATCGGCGATCCGGACCGCATCGTGCCGGGCTGGCTGGTCGATATCGCACCGCCGCAGACGAGCCAGGGCTGACGGACCCGCGCGAAGTTCCCCGTCCTACGAAGCTTCGGTGATGGCAAGGCGCGCCGCTCGCGGTACGCTACGCCATCACCGAGCCCGGCCGCGATGGCCGGGCATGGATGCGCATGGACGTGCAGGAACATGCAGGAACATGCAGGAACACGCAGGGACGCGCAGGGACGCGCATCCACGCGAAACCGAGCGCCTTGGCGCATCTCGCACCGACCACCATCCTTTCTCCGACGACCGATCCTTCCGCCGGCATGCCCGACCACCACTCATCCCTCGTTCTTGCACGGCGGCGCCATCGTGGCGTGCCGCTGGCGGCCCTGGCCGCGCTGGCGTCGCTGGCCATCGCGCCCGCCGCCCACGCCCAACTGGTCCCGGTCGAGCGCTCGATCCTGATCCACCGCACGCCCGAGCAGGTATGGAGCCAGGCCGGCGACTACTGTGCGATCGCCAAGTGGGATACCGCGCTGCGCTCGTGCAGCGTGGTGCTGGGCGACGGCTCTCCCGGTACCGTCCGCCGCGCCGAGCGCAAGAACGGCGGGCCGCCGGTGGTCGACGTGCTCGTCGATAGGGGACCGTATTCCTACGTCTACCGCAAGCTGTCCAACCATACGCGCGGGCGGCTGCAGGTAAGTCCCGGTCCCGATGCCGGCACCGCCGTGGTAACGTGGCAGATGTGGCTCGACCCGCTGTCCGTGCCCGCCGGTCCTCGCGCCGAGTACCCGCAGGCGCTGGGCGACGAAATGCAGAAGGGGCTGGGCCGCATCAAGGTGCTGGCCGAGCAGCCGGTCGATGCCGCGCCGGCGTACCCGGTGCGCGAGTCCACCGACGCGGCGCGTCCGTCGACGCAGGGAAGTTGAGCGACACGGCCGCGGTGCGCGTGCAGGGCGCCGCGGCGCGCGATGCCGGTGTTGTTCGTCCGCGCCAGCCGCATCGTGATTCCCGTGTCCAACCCCTGTCGACATGAACCTGCGCTTTCTCGAGACGTTCGTCTGGGTCGCCCGTTTGCGAAGCTTCCGGCTGACCGCGGAAAAACTGTTCACCACCCAGGCCTCGATTTCCAGCCGCATCGCCGTGCTGGAGGAAGACCTCGGCGTCAAGCTGTTCCTGCGCGATTCGCGCGGCGTTTCGCTGACCCCGCAGGGCCAGCAGGTGCTGGAATACGCCGAGCGCATGGTCAACACGATGCACCGGCTGCGCCAGTCGATCGACTCCACGCGCGTCAGCGAGGGGCGCCTGCGCATCGGCGCGATGGACTCGGTGATCCATACCTGGCTGTCGTCGGTGGTCCGCCGCGTGATGGAGGCCTACCCGTCGCTGGAGATCGAGCTGACCGCCGACGCGGCGCTGAACCTTTGCGATCAGCTGCAGAAGGGCTATCTCGACATCATCTTCCAGACCGATCTGCTGCGCGTCGAGACCGTGCGCAATATCGAGCTGGCCAAGTACCCGATCCGCTGGATCGTCGCCAGGGGCTCGGCCTATGACCGGCCGTATCGCTCGCTGGACGACCTCGCCGGCGAACGCGTGATCACCTTCGTGAAGAACTCGCGTCCGCATCAGGACATCCTGAGCCTGTTCCACCTGAACGGCGTGCCGTCGCCGCGCATCAGCTGCGTCAATTCGGTCGCGGCGATGACGCGGCTGATCGGCGAGGGCTTCGGTATCGGCGCGGTGCCGCCGGTGCTGGTGCGGCGCGAGCTGGAGGACGGCACGCTGACCATCGTCGATATCGACAGCCATCCGCCGTCGCTCGACATCGTGGCCTCGTGGCGCACCGGTGCAGGATTGGAACTGTCGGAGGCCGTGATCGCGCTGACTGTCGGCGTGGTGGCCGCGTTCTGCGCGGAAGCGGGCGAGGACAAGGCGATGCTGATGGCCAATGCGGCCGCGCAGGGCAGCGGCGGCGATGGCGAAGGCGATAACGGGCGCGACACGGGCCGCGATACCGGCCGCGATACCGGCCGCGATACCGCGCGCGACACCGGTGGCGATCGCGCGAGCGACGCCTGAGATCCGGCACCTGGGATCGCCAAAGGCAAGCCCGACTTGCCTTTGTCATCGAAAAGCCTTATCGCGCTGCATCCAAAAGATTTGTTGGACAGTGCATCGGCGCGGCGTCCAGAATCGTTGCACACCTCGCGAACAGCGCGCGTTGCGCTCGCGTGCACGACTCCACGCCGACGACCATGAACCTGCCCCTTCAGCAAGCCAACGGACTGTTGCCCGAAGACCCCGCCGCACTGCGCGCCCTGATTCGCTCCGGCCGTTATCGCGGCCATACCAGCGGGCTGGCGAGGGGCTATGTCCAGGCCAATATCGTCATCCTGTCGCGCGACTGGGCCTACGACTTCCTGCAGTTCTGCGCGCTGAACCGCAAGGCCTGTCCGCTGATCGATGTCACCGAGCCGGGCGATCCGGTCTTCCGCAATCTCGGCGTCGACGTCGACATCCGCAGCGATGTGCCGCTGTATCGCGTCTACCGCAACGGTACCGACTATCAGGAGACCACCGACATCGCCTCGCTGTGGCGCGACGATTTCGTGGCCTTCGCGATCGGCTGCTCGTTCTCGTTCGAGCATGCGCTGATCGCCGCCAACGTTCCGCTCAAGCACATCAATCTCGGCCGCAACGTGGCGATGTTCCGCACCTCGATCGAGACGCGGCCGGCCGGGCGCCTGTCCGGCAAGCTGGTGGTGTCGATGCGGCCGCTGAAGGCCGCCGACGCGATCCTTGCTACCGAGATCACCGCGCGTTATCCGGACGTCCACGGTGCGCCGGTGCATATCGGCGATCCGCGGCTGATCGGCATCGAGGATATCGAGGCGCCGGACTACGGCGACGCGGTGCCGGTGGACGAGGACGAGATCCCGGTGTTCTGGGCCTGCGGCGTGACCCCCCAGGCCGTGATCCGCGAAGCCCGGCCCGAGATCTGCATCACGCACGCGCCGGGCTGCATGCTGGTCACCGACCTCGACAACAACCGGCTGTAGACGATTGCCATGACGGGGCGATGACAGCGTTGCGCGTCGTTGCCCCCGGTCGCGGCGCCTTGCGGTCCTCGACTACGTATTCACGTAGTTCCATGCCCTCCCGGTGGCCGGCTGAACCCTCAGCCTACGATTCTCCCTAGTTGGTATCGCGCGACACCGGGCAGACAATGGCCTGTCACGCTGGCCGCAGTGCGTCCAGGCGCGGTCCGCCGCGCGCCCACGTCATGCCTGCCTTAACGCCGTTCGCATCGCCCCCGTTCCTCAGGAGAAGAGCGTCATGCTGGATTTCAAGGACCTGATGCAAGCCCGCGAAGCCATTCTCGCCGCGGCTCGCGCCGCCGCCGAAGCCGCGGCACGCGCGGCGGCAGAGGAGGCCCGGCGCGCGCAGGCTCGCGAGGCGGAGCGGCAGCGGCAGGCCCAGGAAGCGGAAAGCGCCCGGCGCAACGAACAGAACAACCAGGCGCAGCAGGCGCAACAGGCGGAGCAGGCCCAGCAGGCGCAGCAGGCAAACCAGACGCAGCAGGCCGACCAGAAACAGCAGCCGGATCGCGCGGCGAACAATCAGCCCGTCGACACGCCGGCGCTCTACACTCCGCAAACGCAACCGGCCGGCGTGGTGCAGGTCAAGGGTCCGGGCGGCGACAAGCCGGCCACCGATCCCGCGCAGCAAGCGCGAGAGCAAAAGCAGAACGAGGCGAAGGGGCACACCGATCGCTGGCACAAGGACGCCAAGGGCGCGTACGACGACAGCGAGACCAAGCGCAATGCCGGCACCATGACCGATGCCGACTGGAAGCCGATCGAGCAGAAATACGGCATGGTGATGGCCGGCGCGCAGAACGAGCTGCGCGTGGCCGCCAATCAGGCCGCGGCAAGCGGCGGCGACGACAAGGCGATCACCGCGGCGGTCGACGCCAAGGCCAGGGAGATCCGCGAGCGCTACAACGATCCGGTGCTCGACCAGAACCTCGACAGCATCAAGGATGGCTTCCTGAAGGCCGAGCCGACGCAGGAAGCGCGCGACACGCAGGGGGCGCGCTTCCAGCTGGGACTCGCCGAGGAGCGGCTCGACCAGGCCGAAGCCACCTTGCAGCGGGAAGAGAAGGCGCTGTCCGAGATCCCGATGGGCATCCGCCGCGCCGATCCCGAGAGCGGCCAGGCCGTCAGCGACGCGCGCGCGGCCGTGCACGAGGCGCAGCAGACGCGGGACAAGGCCGAGGAGACCTATCTCGGCACGATGCGCGTCGAGATCGATACGCTGGCCACGCAGCTCTACAAGAAGGATGCCGATACCAAGCTGAGCGACGTCCGCAACCAGCCGCATGACCGCTCGCAGTCGATGACGGATCGCGGCTACGACCTGACCGAGGCGCAAAACCGCGTCGACGATGCCGAGGCACAGCTCGAAGCGCTGCAGGCCGGCAAGGGCGTCAAGGTGCCCGACAGCTACCGGCAGCAGGCCATCGAGCAATTGCAGGGCCGCTATGGCAGCGACCAGGGCATGCGCACGGTCATCGCGACCGCCGACATGCAAGGGCGGATCGCCGGCGAGATGGAGCATCTGACCCCGGAGAACGAGTTCGAACGCGAGCTGGCGCAGACCGATCCGACCACGCTGGCGATGGCGCAGGTCCAGGGGCTGACGCTCGATCCGGACGCCAGGATGGATCCGAACTCGGCGACACCGCGCGACCTGTCGCAGCAGGAACGGGACCTGATGGAGTTCAACCCCGCGGCCTATGTCATGTACAAGTCGCTGGGAGCGGATTACCTTGTCCCCGCCGAGAATGCGCCGCCGAACGATCCGACGCGGCGCGCGTTCGAGGCCGGTGTGAAGAACTCCGGCTTGGTGATGTACGCGTTCACCGAGACGCAGCGGCGCGCGGAAGGCGGCGAGGGCGTCAGCAAGGAAGACAGCGCCGCCGCGGCAGCGGGCATGCAGCGCATGCTGTCGCTGATGCGAGGCTCGGTGCCGCTGCGCGAGGGCTATCTGCAGGACAACCTGAGCAAGAAGCTCGATGCGGGCGACTTCGTCGGCGCACTGAAGCTGCGCCAGGGCGCGGCCAATGCCGCGCAGACCGAACAGGAGCGCGAGCGCTATCTCGCCGTGGACGGCAATCGCTTTGACGGCGAGGCCTTCCGCGCGCAGATCGAGGCGTCGATGCGCAAGGACCTCGAAGGCAAGACGCACGACGACGACTACAAGCCGATCATCGGGCAGGAAACAATGTACGCCGACTGGGTCGGCCAGTACATGCAGCAGGTCGCGCCGTATCTGACCGAGGAAGACGCCACCACGCTGCTCGATACCGTCAAGAGCGAATACAGCAACGACTGGACTGGCCGCAATGTCGCGCCGTCCGGCGGCAGCTACAACGACTGGAACGACTTCTACCATGGCCTGGCCGCGGTGGTCGACGCCGCCGACGCCGGCTACTACGCGCGCAATCCTGGCTCCGAACTCGGCACCGGCCCCGCCGCGACCTCGACCGCCAGCTGGCTCGCCAACGAGGACAACGACGTCTTCACCATGGTGATGCAGAACCAGGTCGGCGGCACGCAGGGGCGCATCTATGGCGGCGCGGAGGATGCCGCGGCCAAGGGGCACACCAGCCTGTCGCTTGCCTTCGCCAAGGAGCTGAAGGACCACGACCGCGCGCCGCCGATGGCCGACTACGACCTGACCCGCGCGATGGATCGGGGCCACGAGAAGTACAGCGGCACCGAAAAGGCCAAGGAGGACCAGCGCCGGTTCGAACTGGACAAGGATGAGATCCTGCAGGGCACCTTCGATTCGCTGGCGCTGCGCAAGGACGAGCTGACGGTCAAGGCCGGCGACGACAAGGCGCTCGAAAATGCGATCGCGCTGGCCGCGCCCAACGCCGATCCGAAGCTGATCAAGGAACAGCTGGCCGAGGACGTGCCGGAGGGCGCGACCATCAAGGTCATTCCGATGTACGTGACCGGGCCCGGCATGTCGCCATACCAGAGCGCCGTCTTCGAATTCGTCGGCAAGGATGGCAAGACGCTGTGGGTCGACGACCAGGGCGCGGTCTACGGCAAGGGCGATCAGCCGGCCGAGCGCGACTTCCAGGAAAACAACGAGCTGCACGACAAGGGCACTGTCTATCTGGCCAGGGACCTGAGCCTGGGTGCCGACGGCCATGCGGAGTTCGACGATATCGACGCGCATATCGTCACCGATGGCGAGAAATTCCGCGCCTGGCTCGATATCGGCGTGGCCGCGGTCGGCGCGATCGGCGGCATCGGCGTGATGGTGGCCTCGGGCGGCACGCTGACGCCGCTGGTGGCGGCCGCCTGGGGCGGCATGCTCGGCTCGATGGGTTATGGCCTGGCGGTGACGGCGGTCGATGCGAATGACATGGCCACGCATGGACGCTCGCTCAATCCGCTGGACAATGCGCGCGCGTTTTCGCTGTGGGCCAACGGCTTCGGCTCGGTGGCCGGCATGGCGGGGCTGGGCCTGGGCAAGGGCGCGTCGCTGGCGATGCGGGCCGGTGGCACGCTGAGCGGCAACTCGTCGACGTTCTCGCAGATGGCGGCCAGGACATTGGCCGGCAATGCCAACCGCATGGCGATCGGCAGCCGCGTGTTCAACGGCGCCGCGTTCGGCTCCGGCGCGATCATGACCGGCCAGCAGGCCATCACCTTCGCGCAGCACGGCGGCGACATGACGCTGACCGAGAAGCTGCAGAACGGCGCGATGCTGCTGATGGGCATGACGCAGATGATGCCCGCCGGCATCCAGATCCGCAGCGCCCAGGCGGTGCACAACGCCGCGCGGCGCGTCACCGGACGCCATCCCGCCGCCGAGGCCGCGGCACAGGCGCAGGCCCTGCAGCAGGCGATGCAGGCGGGCGACGCTCCGGTCAACGGTCGCGATGCCGACGTGCCGGTGCGCGTGCGGCCGGGCCAGGATGGCGCGGCGCAGGGG
>NZ_JCBAJO010000215.1:0-7930 GCF_059772245.1 Cupriavidus sp. R6-3 | reverse complement strand
GTCCACGACGCGCGCCGCCGCGGCATGCGCCCCGTCATGCCGGCGCATCCAGCGCAAGGCGAGCCGTCGTCTCGATCCATCGATCGTCTCCGTTCCAGACGCGCTCGCGCAGTACGATCTCGTCCCGGCCGATGCGCACCACGACGCCATCGCGGCGGCCCAGACGCTGGCCGACCTGCAAGGCCGCCACCATGCCATCGGCGCCATCCACGCGTATCACGCCGTAGGCGCGGCCCGCGCTATGCAGGCTGCCGACCATGCGGATCTGCTCCAGGGCATACGCCTCGAGCGGCTCGCGCGGACGCGCCGCGAGCGCATCGTCCGGCGGCGCGAATGACGGTGCGGCCAGCCGAGCGTAAGCGAAGGGGTCGATTGCCGCCGGATCGGTGTCGCCCGCATGGCGGGCGCCAAGCAACGGCAGGCGCAGCGCGACGTCCAGCGGCGCGGGCGTCCACGACATCGAAGGCGGGGGCTGGCTTCCGGCTTTCCCGCGCGAGGTACGCGCCGCCCGCTGCTGCGCGGCGCGTTCTCCAACGTCGAGCGCCCGGTAGGCCAGCGCGACCGCCTCCATCGTCAGCTCGCCGGGGTCCCTCCCGTCCCTGCCGTCCCCGCCGTCCTTGCGCTCCCTGCTCTCCCTGCCGTCCCCGCCGTCCTTGCGCTCCCTGCTTTCCCTGCCCTCCTTGCCGGCCGCCAACTGCATCGACTGCAGCGTCACCAGCCGAGGCAAGGCCGCGATATCGGCCAGCCAGGCCGCGATCTCGCGATAGCCGCCGTCGACGCGCAGCCTCAGCGGAATCCGGGCGAACTCCTCGCCTGCCTCCGCGGCCTGCGGCTGGAACAGCACGATCCGCAGCCCGCGGGCGGTGGCCAGCGCGCTCAACGTGACCAGCAGGTCGTCGATGCCGCCATGGTCGGGCAGATGGCGCTCCCGCATCGTCAGCGCCTGCGTCATTTCGGCCAGGCGCCGCCGCAACGGCTCGGCCCTCGCCGCCTCGGCCGCCTGTCGCGCGGCGGACTCGCGCAACGCCGCGTGCTCGGCCTGCCGGCTGTCGAGCAAGTCCAGCTTGTCGCGCCAATGCCATTGCCAGCCGGCCGCCAGCACCGCGCACGCGGCGAGGACGGGCCATAGCGGGGACCCTGCGGCAAAGCCGCGCAGCGCTCCCGCATCGTGCTCGGCCCACTGGCCAAGCCAGGATGCCGAGGCGGCCGGGCTCTCGTCTTCGTCATCCGGCGCCATGTGGGCTCCTGTCCGTCGATGGCGATGTTGCCGTGGAGGCGCCCGTTCCAACCGCGCCCGCCCTGCCGGCCGTGCCGGCCCTGCTTGCCCTGCTTGCCCTGCTTGCCCTGCTTGCCGCGCTTGCCGCGCTTGCCGCGCTTGCCGCGCTTGCCGTACTTGCCATACTTGCCGCGCTTGCCGCGCTTGCCGTGCTTGCCGCGCCCGCAGTGTCGACAGGGCGATAGACCAGCCGCACCGAGAACGCAAATGCCGCTGTCGGATCGCCGCCCGTGCCCGCCCCGACGGATGCCGAGCGCGACTCGATCAGTTCGGCGCGCGCCAGCCACGGCAACGGCGCGAGCTGGCGCACCAATGCCGCCACCCGCTCGTGATGGCGCGCCATCCCTTCGATCGTCACCGTGTCGTCCTGCTGGCTGACGCTGCGCAGATGGACGCCGCGCGGTACCTGGCGGGCCAGCGCATCGAGCAGTCGTGCGGGCCGGCCACGGTGGTGCAGCAGCGCATCGAGCGCGCCGCCGCGCCGGCTGACCGCCGCGATTTCCTGCCGCAGCCGGGCAGCCTCGTGCGCCGGCGCTTCCCATTGCCGCGCCCGCTCGGCCAGGGCGCGGTTGCCTCCCTCGATGGCCGCGATGCGGCGATCGAGTACATAGCCACCGACCAGCACGGCCGCCCCTGCCACGCCGGCTGCGGTGCGCCAGCCTGGCAGCAGCGAACCGGCCAGCCGGGCAGAAAGGGGCGCAAGCCGCGGCGCCAGATCCTTCAAATCCGGCGCCCGATCCCGGACCCATCGCGACGCCAGATCGCGCACCGATGGCGGCGCCAGACGCCGTGCCAGACGCGCCGCGCGATGCCATCCCCTCCGCCAGATTCCCTGCCCCCGCACGATGCCTCTCCCCTCGTCGATCCGGCACGGCGTTGAACTCGACGGCGCGATCGCGGCTCTAACCGGCGCTTCCACTGCTGACCGCCTGTCCGAAATCCGCCGCCCTGCCCTGCCCGTTTGCCTGCCCCGTTCTCGCCCATCACGCCGATCCGCGCCACGACCGACGACGCGCGCCTGCCGCACGCGTGCTGCCTGCATGGCCCCACGCGTCCCACACATCCCGCACACATGCGGCACACATGCGGTTCACATGCGGCTCACATGCCGCCCGCATGCTGCCCGCACGCCGCACGCACGCCGGGATGGCGCGACGATGGACCGATTCTCGGCAGGCGGACATGGCACCGGCAATGCGAGGCCATGCCCATCGAGCCGGTTTTCGCAAGTCACGGCGCGATTGCGCTTGGGCCGCAGGCGCCCATACTGATATGAGGGGCGACGATGAGCGGCGACGTTTTTTGGCCTTACATCTTGTAACAGCATGGATGCGCCCGCCACGGCACTACCCGCCCGGGAGCCGCGAAGGCGAGCGATATAATCCGGGCACCTCCAACTAGGTATTACCCAATGGCTACTGCACAACAGAAGCCGGCTAAACCGGCTCGCCGCCCGCTGTGGATACGCGCCAGCTACTGGGCGCTGGGCCTGATGGCCGCGGGTGTCGTCACGGTGGCCCTGCTGCTCGGCTACGCGCTTCTGGTGGCGGCGCCGAATCTGCCGTCGCTCGACACGCTGACCGACTACCGTCCCAAGATTCCGCTGCGCATCTACACCGCCGACAACGTGCTGATCGGCGAATTCGGCGAGGAGCGGCGCAATTTCGTGCCGATCGCCGAGATCCCCGACGTGATGAAGAAAGCCGTGCTGGCGATCGAGGATGATCGCTTCTACGAGCATGGCGGCGTCGATTTCATCGGCGTGCTGCGCGCGGGCCTGGCCAATCTGCGCGGCGGGCTGTCGCAGGGCGCGTCGACCATCACGATGCAGGTCGCGCGCAACTTCTTCCTGTCCAGCGAGAAGACCTACACCCGCAAGATTTACGAGATGATGCTGGCGTACAAGATCGAGGCGAATCTGAGCAAGGATCAGATCCTCGAGCTGTACATGAACCAGATCTATCTGGGCCAGCGCGCCTACGGCTTCTCCAGCGCCGCGCGCGTCTACTTCGGCAAGTCCATCAAGGACGTCACCGTGGCCGAGGCCGCGATGCTGGCCGGCCTGCCGAAGGCGCCGTCGGCCTACAACCCGGTGGTCAACCGCAAGCGCGCCAAGGTACGGCAGGAATACATCCTGCAGCGCATGCGCGACCTGGGCTATATCACGCCGCAGCAGTACGACGAGGCGGTGCACGAAGAGCTGAAGGTCCGCAACGAGGGCAACGAGTTCTCGACCCACGCCGAGTACGTGGCCGAGATCGTGCGCCAGCTGATGTACGCCCAATACCGCGAGGAGACCTACACGCGCGGCCTGACGGTGTACACGACGCTGACCAAGGCCGACCAGGACGCGGCCTACGAGGCGGTGCGCACCGGCATCATGAACTACGAGCGCAAGCACGGCTATCGCGGCCCCGAGGCCTTCATCGACCTGCCGTCCGATCCGGCCGAGCGCGAGCAGGCCATCGACGACGCGCTGGTCGAGCATCCGGCCAGCGACGACATGCGCTCGGCGGTGGTCACCGCGGCATCGAGCAAGCAGGTGCGCGCGGTGCTGCTGTCCGGCGAGGAAGTGGTGATCGAGGGCCAGGCGCTGCGCTATATCGCGCCGTCGCTGGCGGCCAACGCCCAGCCCAAGGTCAAGATCCGTCCCGGCGCGATCATCCGGGTGGTGCAGAACGAGAAAGGCGCGTGGTCGGTGGCGCAGCTGCCCGAGGTGGCCGCGGCGTTCATCTCGCTGAACCCCGAGGACGGCGAGATCCGCGCGATGGTCGGCGGCTTCGATTTCAATCGCAACAAGTTCAACCACGTCACCCAGGCGTGGCGCCAGCCGGGTTCGAGCTTCAAGCCCTTCATCTATACGGCCGCGCTGGAAAAGGGCTTCTCGCCGGCGACCGTGATCAACGACGCGCCGCTGTCGATCGGCCCCGATACCGGCGGCCAGGTGTGGGAGCCGAAGAACTACGACGGCCGCTTCGAAGGCCCGATGACGATGCGCCGCGCGCTGGCCAAGTCGAAGAACCTGGTGTCGGTGCGGATCCTGCGCGCGATCGGCACGCAGTATGCGCAGGAGTTCATCACGCGCTTCGGCTTCGATGCCGACAAGCATGCGGCCTACCTGCCGATGGCGCTGGGCTCGGGCAGCGTGACGCCGCTGCAGATGGCGGGCGCCTATTCGGTGTTCGCCAACGGCGGCTATCGCATCAACCCGTACCTGATCCAGCGGGTGGTCGACGCGCGCGGCAACGTACTGTCGGAGACCAAGCCGCAGCGCGCCGGCGAGGACGCGGTACGCGTGCTCGACGCGCGCACGGCCTTCATCGCCGACAGCATGCTGCGCGACGTGGTGCGCACCGGCACCGCCTACAGTGCCAAGCAGCGCCTGGGCCGCAACGACCTGGCGGGCAAGACCGGTACCACCAACGACGCGGTCGACGCGTGGTTCGCCGGCTATACGCCGAAGCTGGTGGCGGTGGCCTGGATGGGCTACGACCAGCCCAAGAGCCTGGGCGTGCGCGAGACCGGCGGCGGCCTGTCGCTGCCGATCTGGATCAGCTACATGTCGAAGATGCTCAAGGGCGTGCCCGAGAGCCCGGACCGCCAGCCGCCGGAAGGCGTGGTCATGGTGGCCGGCGACTGGACGCTGGAAGAGAATGCCGGCGGCGCCGGCGTGGCCTCGGTGGGCCTGGGCGATCCGTGGCCCGGCAAGGCACCCGATCCGGGCGCGCCATCGCCGGCGGATCTGGAGCAGGAAAAGCGCCGCATCCTGGAGATGTTCGGCGGCGGCTGATGCGGCCGACCGATGGCAAGACGCGATCGCACAACGCCCTCGCAAAAGCGCGATCGCACAACGAAAAGGCCAGCCCGATGGGCTGGCCTTTTTGCTTGCCACGGGGGCAGGTATGCGGTTATGCGGTTATGCGGTTATGCGGTTGTGCCGATGCGCCGCTATGCCGAAAATCAGCCCAGCGTCAGCGTGGTCCCGGCCTGCTGGCTCAGGTAGCGCGACAGCGCCTGGTACAGCTCGGTGCCCTCGCGCGTGTCGACCCAGCGCTCGCCGTCGCGGCGGAAATGGAAGCCGCCGGCGCGCGCCGCGACCCACAGTTCCTGCATCGGCGCCTGGCTGTTGATGATGATCTTCGAGCCGTCCTCGAACTCGAGCTCCATCACATTGCCGCTGCGGTTGATTTCGATATCGGCGTCGGCCGCATCGGCGGCCTGCTCGATCGCGCTTTCCAGCCGGTCCAGCTCGCCGGTCGCCAGCGCCAGGAACTCGCTTTCGCTCAAAAGGGACATGCTACACTCCAAGACCGCCAGCCGCGGCCGGTCCCTGCCGGGACCCGTTCCGGGCTGATGCATTGTTCTGCGGGCCGATCCGGGCGCCGACCCGAGTGCCCGCGGGCACCGTTGCCCGGCCCCGGCTGCTCCGGTCCGCCTCCCGTTCGACCCCTGTTTCCAAGGACGACCCGATGTTGCGTCGTGTTGCGATTGTAGCGGCGTTTGCCGCCGGCCTAGCGATGCCCCTGCTCGGCGGATGCGGCATTCGCGGCCCGCTGGTGATGCCGCAGCGCCCGCCCGCGCCGGTGCAGCCCAGCGTCCCCGATCCCGGCCTGTCGCAGCCGGACGCGGCGCCGATGCCCGCGCGCAAGCCGGCGGCCCGCACGCCTTCGTCCTTCGCGCCTGCGTCCGCTCCTGCGGCCCCTGCCGCCCCTGCCGCCCCTGCCGCCCCTGCCGCTCGATAACATGACCGCATTTTTCCATCGCCGCGACGGCGCCCTCGCCGTCGAACAGGTGCCGCTCGCGCGTATCGCCGAGCAGTTCGGCACGCCGACCTACGTCTATTCGCGCGCGGCGCTGACCGCCGCCTACCAAGCCTACGCCGCCGCCTGCGCGGGCCATCGCGCCCGCGTGCAATACGCGATGAAGGCCAATTCGAATCTGGCCGTGCTGCAGGTGTTCGCGCAGCTTGGCGCGGGCTTCGACATCGTCTCGGGCGGCGAGCTGCAGCGCGTGCTGGCGGTGGGCGCCGATCCGCGCAAGGTCGTGTTCTCCGGCGTGGGCAAGTCCGAGGCCGAAATGGAACTGGCGCTGGCGCACGACGTGCTGTGCTTCAACGTCGAATCGATTCCCGAGCTCGACCGCCTGAACGCGGTCGCCGGCCGCGTCGGCAAGCGCGCGCGCGTGTCGCTGCGGATCAATCCGGACGTCGACGCGCGCACCCATCCGTATATCTCCACCGGACTCAAGGGCAACAAGTTCGGCATCGCCTTCGACGACGTGCTGCCGACCTACCGCGCGGCCGCCGCGCTGCCGCACCTGGAGATCACCGGCATCGACTGCCATATCGGTTCGCAGATCACCGAGGTCTCGCCCTACATCGAAGCGCTGGACAAGGTGCTCGACGTGGTCGAGGCGCTCGAGCGCGAAGGCATCGTGCTGTCGCATATCGATGTCGGCGGCGGGCTGGGCATCACCTATGACGACGAGACTCCGCCCGATATCACCGGCTTCGCGCGCACGCTGCTCGAGCGCGTGGCGCAGCGCGGCCACGGCCATCGGGAGGTCCTGTTCGAGCCGGGCCGTTCGCTGGTCGGCAATGCCGGCGTGCTGCTGACGCGCGTCGAATTCCTCAAGCCCGGCGAGGCCAAGAACTTCTGCATCGTCGATGCGGCGATGAACGACCTGGCGCGCCCGGCAATGTACGAGGCCTTCCACCGCATCGAGCCGGTGGTGCCGCATGCGGGCGAGGCCGTGACCTATGACGTCGTTGGGCCGGTGTGCGAATCGGGCGACTGGCTGGGCCGCGATCGCGCGCTGGCGGTCGCACCCGGCGACCTGCTGGCCGTGATGTCGGCCGGCGCCTATGGCTTCGTGATGAGCTCGAACTACAACACCCGTGCGCGCGCGGCCGAGGTGATGGTCGACGGCGAGGCGGTGCACCTCGTGCGCGCCCGCGAGCGCGTCGAGGACCTGTTCCGCGACGAGAAGCTGCTGCCGCGCTAAGGCGCCGACGACTGCCGCGCGACTACTGCCGCGGCTACTGCCGCGACTGCTGCGGCGACGACTGCCGCGAGGATTCCCTCGGCGCGGCAGCAGCGGTAGCGGCGCGCGCCGTCCCGCGCCACCACCACCACAGCCGCGCGCCGAGCAGCGCCGCCACCACGGCGGCGTAGATCGACACCTCGCCGAAATCGTTCTTGCCGGCCTTGTGCCACCAGTAATGCAGGATCGCCAGCACCGCGATCGCATAGATGCTGCGGTGCAGGGCCTGCCAGCGACGGCCGCCCAGCCGCCGCACCATCGCATGCGTCGAGGTCGCGGCCAGCGGCACCATCAGCACGAACGCGGCAAACCCCATCGTGATGAACGGACGCTTGAACACGTCCTTGGCCATATAGGCCAGATCGAAGCCGCGGTCCACGCCGAGCCACAGCATGAAATGCAGCGTGCCGTAGAAGAAGGCGAACAGGCCCAGCAAGCGCCGTATCCGCAGCAGCCAGTTCCAGCCGCTCAGGCGCCGCAGCGGCGTCACCGCCAGCGTCGCGCACAGCATCACCAGCGTCCAGGTGCCGGTGGAGCGCGTGACGAATTCCAGCGGATTGGCGCCGTACTGGCCGGTCGCGCCCAGGTACACGAGCCGTGCGAACGGCAGCA
>NZ_JCBAJO010000214.1:0-7944 GCF_059772245.1 Cupriavidus sp. R6-3 | reverse complement strand
TTGGAAGTCGACCGTGCTGCCCGGGGGAAGCAAGACACCCAGGGCCACCATGTTTTCATCGGTGCAGTTCTCGATATGGACCGGGAACGCCGGTCCGCCATCGTTGATCTTTGCCATCCTTATCTCCTCAGTGCCCACAGGGCAGATTTCCGTTCTCGTCCGGCTCCGCGCCGCAGCTGATGCAAACGCGCTTGAGCAGCGCTGCCATCAGCCGCACTAGGCCGGCTTCGGTCCATTGGTGCGTCATTGCACTGCCTCCAGATGTTCGCGGCACATCGCCTTGATGGCTTCACGGTCGTAGTTACGGTCGCCAAGCCTGGCGTCGGTATGGCTGCCGGCGAACTGGACGTAGACGCCGCGCACAGCGATCTGGCCTTGCTCGACTTCGTAGATCACCGACAGCTCGTAATGCGGGCTGATCGCCGGGCCGTCGTCGCACTCGCGGGTAAAGCTGTAGCTCATGCCAGCACCACCCACAGCAGCACAGCGAGCGCCGCTACCAGCGTCGGCACCACGTACACCAGCAGGGCCATGCAAAGGGCGTAGCGGCTCATCGCTGCTGCTCCTTGGCGCGGGCCATCACGCGATCGAACATGCCGATGAAGCTGCATGCCGGGCACTCGACAAGATCGCGGAAGCTGTCGCCGGTCATCGGGCCAGTGGCGTAGCAGTGATCGGGCACGACGTGACTGCCGATGGCGCGCCGGCCTTCCTTCAACGCCTCCACTAGCTCGCGCGTCAGTGCTGCCTGTTCGTTCGTCATTGCTGGCTCCCGGTGGCTTTCGCGAGGGCGGCGCGGGCTCCGGCATACGCCGCGTGCGCTTCGTCAATCTCTGGCTGCTCCCACCCCGATGCGCGCATGTCAGCATCGGTCGGAATGCTGCGAAGGACCCGCTTCAGCGCCTCGTACAGCTCCGGCGCCGCGGCGATCAGCCGGGCGTTGGCTTCGACCGGATAGCCAACTTCGCTCTCGCCGTGCCATCCCTTGTGCACCGTTGCAATGGGCTTTTCGCCTGCAACGCCACCACCGTTCTGATAGAGGTCCGATGGCGGCCGACGCCATACATTTCCGTCGCTGTCTGCGAACCACGGCCCCGGCGTCCACTTCGGCGCGCTCTTGTCCTGTTGATCCATGTCTGTCTCCAAGCCCGCTTGGCGGGCGGGTTGGGTTAGGCGGCGCGCCAGTTGACGTTGCCGCGCCAGTCGGTGACGGCCACGAGCGAGCTCTCGTACTGTTCGCGCGCATCGCGCTGCAGCCGCATCCATTCGGTGTTGCTCAGGGAGTCGCGCAGGCTGATCGTCGTGCCGGTGATGGTCACGTCCTCGAGGTCGATGTCCTCGATGCGCGAGCCGATGTAGTGGACCGAACCGTGCAGGTCCACGCGGACGTCGCCGAAGAAGGACGAGCCGAGGTGTTCCAGGCCCGACAGCATCTCGGGCTGGCCCGGGACTCGGATCAGGTCTTGGATGAGGGTGGCTGCCATCGCTTGCTCCATCAGATGGGTGGGAAGGGCGCCCCATGCGAAAATCGTTGTCCCTACAACAACCTCGCCTCTAGCGAGGCGACCTTCCCAATGACTCAAGAAATTGCTCAGCCGAAGTGCCCGGACTGTGGTCTTGTCGGTGTCGATACGATCGGATGCACGCCAAGCCGTCAGAAGAACGGCGCCGGTGATCCGTGGTTCGAAATCGCTCACTGCATCGCCTGCGGGCACGTGTACGGAACCTTCGCTAAGGTCGTGAATCCGTCGTCGTATCGCATCGGCGGTTGACCGTATTGGCGTCCGTCGCTCGACGCGCGTAGTGATGGACAGCTTCGTGCTGTCGCGCCTTGCGCGCATCGAGCAGGTCGAGCATGGGCTCGACGAGCCAGTACACGAGCCGCCAGAACGCGGCTCGTTTTCCTTTCGTGCGGGTGTTGTTCATCTGCGGCTCCATCGGTGTAGTGCGTCGATGGAGGCAGTATAGAAAAGCTGTACCAACGAGTCAAGAAAAAATGTACTCGGGTGTTGCTTCCCTGTACCGGCGCTTTACGGGACGGGCTCTGAACGGACGACATCAGTCGCCACGCGGGCGGCGACTTGGTTCAGGGCTTGCATCGTTAATGAGAAGGAGCGGGCGTATTGACCGCTGATGGAATAGCTGTGAGTCCCGTCGGCTTGCCACTTGATCGTGATCGTGCCGTCCGGCGGCTCCGGACCTAGCTGCGCGCCCGACTTCCCCCGGAAGCGCGCCAGCTCGATGATGTTCGACATGTGACCCCTCTCATGCTGCTGCCGGGCTTACGCCGGCTTGCTGTTGAAAGGTCAATGTAAGGGAGTCACTACTTAAGAGGGGAGGCAGATTCCCCTGCCGGGGTGACAGGGGAAGGTGCGCGGAGGAGGGGGCTAGGGGCATAAAAAAGCCCGCCGGAGTGGCGGGCTTTTTACCTACGCGAGGCGTCTACTTGGTGCGTGTGAGTTGCTTCTTCGAGGCGCGGTCGATCGTTTTGGCCCTGATGACCCTCGACTGCGTCTTCACCATCTCCTGCTGCACATCACGTGTCGCTGCCAGCATCGCTTGAATGGGCGCGAAATAGAGCCGCGGCGTCTCTTTGGCTGCTTCCCAAAAAATCGTCCATGTGCTCATTTCATCTCCTCAAAGGCTGCTTGAACTGCGTTCCAAAGGAAGAATAGCATGCAGACCGCGTCTGCCGCGAAGATCAAGTACTCCAAGCCGGTCAGGCCGATCACCAAGGCATAGGATGCGCCATTTGCCTCAAGGAACGAAACGAACTTCCCTAGCCCAAAGGCGAGCAACGCAAGGATTACGAAGATCGCCGCTCCCGCCAGCGCGTGTCCCGCAAACGCCCACACGGCTTTCCATGGGGACTGGTGTCCCCGGTTCTTGTTATTCGACATTCTCTTTTTGGTTTTGTTGCGACCGGGCGGATCTGCCGGCTTGGCTCAGCCGGTCTTTTTGCGATCGGCCTGCACGCGGCTCGCCTAGAAGCCACCTTTCAATATAAATTCGAGGTGTTTCTCAATGTCCTGGAAGACCTCAGATGACTCATCCATCAACATCGCGCGTTCAGCAGGATGAAATTCACCGCTGGGCGGAAGATCTCTTAGGCTTCGGAGACCCTTCTCCAGAAGAACGCGAGCAAGCGATCCAATGGCTCCTGGCTCTTCGTCGACGCCTTTCTCGACGCATTTCTGTTTGGCAAGAGCAGTTATCAGCACAAGCACAAGGTGTTCGAGGACAAGGGTCCGATGCTTGAGCCGTTGGTGCTCTAGGTCGTGTTCTGTGAAAGTGCTCATGGTTAGCTGCCGGTGCGCTCGTGCCCCGCGGTGCGACGGCCGCCGGTGGAGTGTTTGATGTCCGCGTGGTCAGCGACCGTACTGCCCGACGTCGCGAACGTTCCTCCGGTTTGCCTGCTGCCTGTCGAAGCGAGCTCCAGGGCGGAAACGACAATCCGCTCAAGCTCGGCAAGTTGCTTCTCTGACAACTGATCCAGCCGTGATCGGGGAAATGCGAACGGCCAGGACGCGCCCGCCTGGGCCGCTCCAGCATCATCCACGGGCAACGGCGCGCCCGTCACCTCCCTGATCTTCAACATCTGTGACCAGCCCGGCTCGTGTCGGCTGTTCTCCCACGCCGACACATTGGACTTGGTGACACCCAACGCATCAGCTAGCTGCTGCTGCGTCATGTGCGCCCGCCCGCGCGCCTCGATGATCCACCGGTTGAGTTCCATGGGCGAATGGTAAAGAAACTCTGTACCGAGAAGGTCGATATTATCTTGACTTGTAGGTACAGGATTTCTATACTTGGCCCTGCGTAGAGACTGAGTGGAATCCATGAAAGAGCATCCTATCGACATGGCGGCACGGATCGTGGGGTCACAGGTTGCCCTTGCGGTGCACCTGTCCGTCACGAAAGCTGCGGTGAATCAGTGGAAGCAGCCGGGCAGAAAGGTCCCAGCCGAACACTGTCCGGCGATCGAGCGCCTTACCGGTGGTCTCGTCCGCTGCGAATTGCTTCGTCCTGATGTCGATTGGGCGTACTTGCGAGACGCAGCCCACGACGGCCAGCCAGCCGCCGCCTAAGGCCGCGTCATGCCCGCCCGTTCCTCTCGTGGTCGTCCATTTTGCCGAAGGAGAAGAGATGAAACGACTGTATGCCCGTTTGATGCTCTGGATCATCCGTCCCGCGCTGAACTTGCATGCCCGAGCCACGGCGGAAATCGTGGCGACTTCGGCCAGCGATGCAGAAGCGTTCAAGAGATTAGGTCTTTGAGCGCGTCGCGATGCTTGTACAGGCTTTCCTTCCAGTCGTCGCTTCTGCCGATTGTGGCGAAGGCTGCCGCAATGGACTCGAGATTCCGATCGAACTCTGCAAAAAACTGGTCGCGTGTCTCGCTCGGCTGGATCTTTGCAAGCGCGATGAAGGCTGCCTCCAACGCGCGCAGGTGCGCGTCCAGCTTTTCCAGCGTCATCGTTTCCATGCGTCCTCCTGGTTTGGGTGGTTGAGAAAGTGAGAGAGCTCGATTTTTCCATATCCATGGGGGATGCACCCCTTTACCTGATTGTTGAGGTACTCAATGTCCCGTCGCGCCGAATTCCGGAACGAAGTCAAAACTCGTCTGAACGACGAGGACTACGAGGCTTTGCAGGCTTTCAAACTGATGCAGGGCTTCGAGTCCGATTCCGCTGCGCTCCAGCGCGCCGTCAGGCTCGCGTTGCGTGGCGTTGTTGGAACTTTGCCCGTACGCATCTCGGGCGTCAGTGCCGAAGTGTCCCAGGCTGGGACGAGAGAGGCCGCATGACGATCGAGAAAACCGAGGTCACAGCGCTGATTCCGACCGATGACGCGCGGGATCTGGTGCTCCGCGCCGCAAAAATGGGTGTCTCGTCGCCGGAATACCTCGGATACCTGATCCTGTTTGCCGCTTATGGCATCGAACACACCGAAGCTGCCGAGTTTTTGGCTCGGGCCGGCTCGGGACAAGTTGGGACGCAGGGGTAAGGCGATGAAGCCTAACGAGCCGATCCACTTCGATGCAGCGCAGAAGAGCTTTGCCGATGCCCATCGCATCGCAAGGAAGATGGCTGCTGCTGGCACCACCAAGCGCCGCGTCCATTCCTGGGCTGAGGCAATGAAGACCGCATTGAAGGCGCCACGGGGGCAGGTGTGAGTCGCTACCGCAAGATCGACCCTCGAGTTTGGAACGACGCGAAGTTCCGCGATCTGTCGGACAACGCCAAGCTCGTCTTCTTCATGCTGCTGACCCATCCGAACATGACGGCCCTTGGCGCCATGCGATCGACGTTGGCCGGTCTTGCCGAAGAGCTCGGATGGGAACCGGAAGCCTTCCGCGAAGCCTTCCGTGAAGTCTTGAACAAAGGGATGGTCGAGCACGATCAGAAGGCATGCTTTATCGCCCTACCGAAGTTTCTTCGGTACAACCAGCCAGAGTCTCCCAATGTCGTTAAGGCATGGGTTGGCGCCCTTGATCTGCTGCCAGAGTGTGGCCTGAAAACCGTTGTAATTCAACGAGCTAGGTCCTTCCTCGATGGGTACAAGGAAGCCTTTGCGGAAGCCTTTCGTGAAGCCTTCGCGAAGAGTATCGCTAATCAGGAGCAGGAGCAGGAACAAGAACAGGAGAAAGAACTACCCCCCAACCCCCCATCGCCTGTCGGCGACGAGGGGGCTGAGCTCGATCTGCAAGCAAAACCCAAGCGGGAACGTAAGCCGCGTGTCGCACTGAAGACCTTCCTCGAAGCCTGCAAGGCAAACGGGGTCAAGCCAGTGACGAGCTACACGCCGCTCATGGAGTACGTGGAAGGAATCAAGCTGCCGCACGAGTTTCTGGAGTTGGCGTGGGACGTCTTCTGCCGCGAACACCTGCCCGGTGGTGCGAACGCACACCGCCTGCAAGCGGACTGGCAGCGGCATTTCTGCAACTACGTGACCAAGGGCTACTACCGCCTGTGGGTCTGCAAGGCAGATGGCTCGTTCGAGCTGACGACGCTTGGCCAGCAGTCCCGGAAGTTCCTGGAGGCAGCATGAGCGCCCGCGACGAATTCGCTGTGCCGCACAGCATCGAGTCGGAGCAAGCTGTCCTCGGTGGGCTGATGCTCGACAACGACGCGATCGACCGCGTTGGTGACCTGCAGGTGGAGCACTTTTACCGCGGCGACCACCGGGCGATCTATGCGCAAATCCGCGAGATCCTGTCCACGGGAACGGGCGCCGACACACTGACGGTCTACGAGCGCCTGGCAGCCAAGGGCCAAGCCGAGGAATGCGGTGGTCTGGCGTACCTCAACGAGCTGACGCTGGCCACGCCGAGCGCCGCGAATATCGGCCGCTACGCAGCCGTGGTGCGTGACCGCGCCGTCAAGCGTGCTCTGCTGGCGCTGGCCAACGAGGTGCCCGCGATGGTCATCGGTGACGCCGAAGCCCGCATCGTGGTCGATCGCGTGCAGGCCAAGCTCGAGCAACTGTCCCGCGAGCGCGTCAAGACCGAGCCCATCCGGGCGTCCGAGGGCATGGCGGACTTTTGCGACCTGCTGACGGCGCAACTGGAGGGCAAGGTTCAGCCGCTGTCGACCGGGTTCCGCGATCTGGACGAGAAGCTCGGCGGGGGATTCCGAGCCGGCGAGCTGGTCATCGTCGCTGGTCGTCCGGCCATGGGCAAGACGGCCTTTGCGCTGAACATCGCCGCGAACGTCGCGCGCAATGACGGCGCCCTCGTGCTGTCGATGGAAATGCCTCTGGCCCAACTGCACCAGCGCAATACGTCGATGCTAGGGCGTATCCCGATGGCTCGCCTGCGTCAGCCGGACCTCATGACAAACGAGGACTGGAACAACGTCACGGCTGCTGCCGCGCGGATTGCTGACCTGAGCCTGTTTCTCGACGAACAGCCGGCACTGACGCTGCTGGAAGTCCGAGCCAAGGCTCGCGCTGTCAAGCGCAAGCACGGCTTGGCGCTGCTGGTGGTCGATTACCTCGGCCTGATGACTGGCGGTCCCAGCGAGAACCGGAACCAGGAGGTGGGCAGCTATTCCCGCGGCCTCAAGGCGCTGGCCAAGGAGTTGGACATCACGGTCTTGGCGCTAGCCCAACTGAACCGCGACCTGGAGCGCCGTGCCGACAAGCGTCCGACGATGGCCGACCTGCGCGACTCGGGCGAGATCGAGCAAGACGCCGACATCATCTGCTTCCTGTACCGGGATGAGGTGTACGACCCCGATTCAATGGCGAAGGGCGTCTGCGAAGTGCTGGTGGAAAAGCAGCGCCAGGGCGAGAAGGGAATGGTGCCGCTTGCCTACCGCGGCGAGTTCGTGCTGTTCAGCGATCTGGCACACGGCTTCCGTATGCCCGAGCCCAAGCGGCCGGGGCGCAAGTTCAGGGACGACATGTGATGACCATGGACGAAATGCTGGAAATCGCCTGCTGCTGCGATCCGAAGCCCGCAGAAGTGGGTACGGATGCCGCCACGACGCGCGTGCGCGCGCGCGTTTGCACCTTCACGGTCCCCGGCGCACCGGTGGCAAAGGGCAGGGCGCGGTTCGCGAAGCAGGGCGGTTTCGTGCGGGCGTACACCCCGGCCAAGACGGCTGCGTATGAGGGACTGGTGGCGCTCGCAGCAGCCGAAGCCATGGCCGGCGCAGCGCCGATGCAAGGGCCGATCCGGCTGGGCGTGTCGATCCTGCTGCCGATCCCGACGAGCTGGAGCAAGCGCAAGCATGCGATGGCCGTGGAGGGCTTGGTGGCCGCGACGAAGAAGCCGGACGCGGACAACGTGCTCAAGGCGATCAAGGACGGGATGAACGGCGTGGTCTACGTGGACGACGCCCAGGCGGTGGAAATCAGCGTGGTGAAGCGGTACGCGGCGACGCCCAGTGTGCGGGTGGTTGCCGAAGAACTCGAACTCGAAAAGGCCTAAGGAGAACG
>NZ_JCBAJO010000213.1:0-8115 GCF_059772245.1 Cupriavidus sp. R6-3 | reverse complement strand
GCCGCGCTGGCCCGCCAGGCCGAGCGCGGCCAGGTGCAGCTGCGGCTCTACGGCCAGGCCCTCTCCAGCGAACTGGCGCGCTACGACTTCGTGCCGAGCCTGCTGTCGCTGGACGACGAGATCAGCTCGCTGCTGGCGCGGCCCGAGGATTCCGCCCGCGTCGCCGCGGCCAACGCGCACCTGGCCGCGGTCAATGCGCGCGCCGGCACGCTGGCCGTGTTCGTGCTCGACCGCCAGGGACGCGTGCGCGCCACCAGCAACTGGCAGCGCCCCGACAGCTATCTGGGCGAAGACCTGAGCTTCCGCCCCTACTTCCAGGCCGCCATCGACGGCCAGTTGGGACGCTTCTACGGCGTCGGCACCACGCGCGATGAATCGGGCTACTACCTGTCGGCGCCCCTGGGCAATGGCAACGGCCAGCGGCCCAGCGGCGTCGCGGTGGTCAAGGTCGGCCTCGAGCCGCTGGAGCAGCGCTGGCAGAGCGCCGACATGCAGATGCTGCTGTCCGACGAGAACGGCGTGGTGATCCTTGCCTCCGAGCCGTCGTGGAAGCTGCGCGCGCGGCGGCCGCTGAGCGCCGCGCAGCGCGAACGGCTGAACCGCAGCCTGCAGTACAACCGCGCGCCGCTGGAGCCGCTCGAATTCACTCGCGTGCGGGCGATGAACAACGGCGACGCGCTGGTACGCATGCGCCGCGGCCCATCGATGCTCGAGCAGAACGCGATGCTGCCCGGCACCGAATGGCAGCTGACGCTGCTGACCGATACGTCGCAGGCACGTATGGCGGCGCTGAACACCGCCGCGCTGTGCGGCGTGCTGACCGCCTTCGTGCTGCTGCTCGGCGCCGCCTGGAACGTGCGCCGGCGCATCGTCAGCGAGCGGCTGGCCGCGCGCGCCGCGCTCGAGGCCGCCAACAGCGAGCTCGAACGCAAGGTCGCCGAACGCACCGCCGACCTGACCAGCGCCAACCATCTGCTGCAGACCGAGATCGCCGAGCGCATCCGCACCGAGCGCGAACTGCGCCAGGCCCAGGACGGTCTGCTGCAGGCCGGCAAGCTGGCGGCAGTCGGACAGATGTCGACCGGCATCGCGCACGAGCTGAACCAGCCGCTGGCCGCGCTGCGCACGCTGTCGGGCAACACCCAGAAATTCCTTGCGCGCGGCGACCTCGCCACCGCGCAGGCGAACCTCGGCACCATCATCGGCCTGGTCGAAAAGATGGGCCGCATCACCGGCGCGCTCAAGTCCTTCGCCCGCAAGCCGGGCCGCAACGGCAAGGGCAGCGCCCTGCTGGCCGATGCGATCGACAACGCGCTGTTCCTGCTGGAGACGCGCGTGCAGGCGGTGCAGCCGCAGATCGTGCGCGATGTCGACCGCACGCTGGCAGTCGCCTGCGATCCCAACCGGCTCGAACAGGTGCTGGTCAACCTGATCGGCAATGCGCTCGACGCGATGGCGGCCGGCCCGGCGCAAGGTGCCCAGCCGGCCCGTCTCGAGCTGCGCGCCGCGGTGGCCGAAGGCATGGTCCGCTGCACCGTCCGCGACAACGGCCCCGGCCTGTCCGAGGAAGCGTTCGCGCGGCTGTTCGAACCCTTCTTCACCACCAAGCCGGCGGGACAGGGTCTGGGCCTCGGCCTGACGCTGTCGGCCGGCATCCTGGACGAATACGGCGGCACGCTGGTCGCCAGCAATCATCCCGACGGCGGCGCCTGCTTCACGATGGTGCTGCCGATGGCCGGCAAGGAGACACACAATGGCGCCCAAACTCAATGACCTGTCGGTACTGATCGTCGAGGACGACGCCGACGTCCGGCTGGGCTGCGAACAGGCGCTGCGCCTCGAAGGCATCGCCACGCGCGCCGTCGGCACGGCCGAGGCCGCGCTGCAGACGGTGGCGCCGCACTTCCCCGGCATCGTCGTCAGCGACATCCGCCTGCCCGGCATCGACGGCATGGCGCTGCTGGCGCAGCTCAAGGCCCGCGACGCCGCGCTGCCTGTGGTGATGATCACCGGCCATGGCGACGTCGGCCTGGCGGTGCAGGCGATGAAGCAAGGCGCCTACGACTTCCTGGAAAAGCCCTTTGCCCCCGAGCGGCTGGTCGAGGTCGCGCGCCGCGCGCTGGAGCAGCGCCGCCTTGCACTTGAGGTCGCCGAACTGCGCGACCGGTTGGCCGGCCGCGAACGGCTCGAGGCGCGGCTGATCGGCGTGTCGCCGGCGATGGAACGGCTGCGCCGCCTGATCGCCGATCTTGCCGACACCAGCGCCAATGTGCTGATCCACGGCGAGACCGGCACCGGCAAGGAACTGGTGGCGCGCTGCCTGCACGACGCCAGCACCCGCCACGCGCGCAACTTCGTGCCGATCAACTGCGGCGGGTTGCCGGAGCAGCTGTTCGAGAGCGAAATCTTCGGTCACGAGGCCGGCTCCTTCACCGGCGCCGCCAAGCGCCGCATCGGCAAGATCGAACACGCCGAGGGCGGCACGCTGTTCCTCGACGAAATCGAGAGCATGCCGATGTCGATGCAGATCAAGCTGCTGCGCGTGCTGCAGGAGCGCGTGGTCGAACGGCTCGGCTCCAATACGCCGGTGCCGGTCGACGCCCGCGTGGTCGCGGCGACCAAGGCCGACCTCAAGGCCCTGGCCGACGCCGGCCAGTTCCGCGCCGACCTCTACTACCGGCTCAACGTGATCACGCTGGAACTGCCGCCGCTGCGCGAGCGGCGCGAGGACGTGCCGCTGCTGTTCGACCACTTCGTCGCGCAGGCGGCGCTGCGCTTCGAGCGCGACGCGCGTCCCGCCTCCCCCGCCGAACTCGCACGGCTGGTCGCCTATCCGTGGCCCGGCAATGTGCGCGAGCTGCGCAACCTGGCCGAGCGGCATGTGCTTGGCCTGGGCTGCAATCCCGAACAGGGCACCGAGGAACCGGCCCTATTGCCGCTGGCGCAGGCGGTGGAGCAATTCGAGCGGGCGTTGATCGCGGATGCGCTGCGGCGGCATGAGGGGAATTTGAGCCGGGCTAGTGAGGCGTTGGGGGTGGCCAAGACGACGTTGTTCGACAAGGTCAGGAAGTACGGGCTGTAAGCCGCCGTCGGCAGCCGCCGGCAGCCCCCGCCCGGGCCCGCGCCCTCTGTCGGCTAGCGAACAGAGCGGCGGCCACCGCAACAGGGATACTCAGCGCAAAAGCGCCGCGGCCACGATTCTCGGCGCCATGCCCGGAGCGGCCGCACGGCGGCCGGCCCGGCCCGTTCCCTGCCAGGAAGCCACGCGATGAAGCCCGATCCCAGATCCTGCGCCGGCATGTCGAGCCACCGGTCGCCGTTCGAGAGGACCGTGCTGACGCGCGGCAAGGCGACCCTGATCACCTATATGGGCGCCGGCGATTCGCACCCGACGCTGGTGCTGTGCCAGGTCGAGCGCCTGCGCGAGAGCGACCTCGAGCCGCTGGAGAAGCTGCAGTCGTTCTGCACGGCGCGCCATGTGCTGTTCGCCGTCGTGGCGCCCGACGAGGCTGCGCGCGGCATGGCGGAGACCTTGCAGCGCTGGGGCATCATGGTGTTCCTGAAGGCGCCGACCGACGACGAAGTCGAAGCCTTCGTGCGGGTGCAGCGATTGATGCGCCATCCGGCGGTGTGGATCTGAACCGCGGGCGGCGCTTGCGCTCGGGCCGGTCGCCCAGTCAAGACGCCCAGTCAAGACGCCCAGTCAAGACGCTCAGTCAAGCCGCCCAGTCAAGCCGCTCAGTCGAGTCGCCCAGCCGCGCCGCTCACCCCGGTCGCTCAGCCAGGTCGCTGGCGCGGCTCCCTCAAGCGGCCGCCCGCCGCGTGACCGGCGCGCCGTCGGCTTCGTCCTGCCGCATCAGCCAGCCATATAGATCCCGCGTATCGTCGGGCGTCGCCACCAGCTCCACATAGCGCCCCGCGTGCCGCGCGCAGGCGGCGGCGTGCAGCCAGCGCAGCGTCGAATAGTCTTCCAGCGCGAAGCCCACCGAATCGAACAGCGTCACGTCCTCGACCGCGGTGCGGCCCGGCACCTCGCCATTCAGGATTCGCCACAGCTCGATGACCGGGAAGTCCGCCGGCATCTGCTGGATCTCGCCTTCGAGCCGCGACTGCGGCTCGTATTCGACCGCGACGCGTGCGCGCCGCAACAGCGCCGGGTCGAGTTCGGTCTTGCCGGGGCAGTCGCCGCCGACCGCGTTGATATGCACGCCGGGCGCGATCTGCTCGTCGCGCAGGATGGTGGCGCGGGTCTTGTCGGCGGTCACCGTCGACACGATGTGCGCGCCGGCCAGCGCCTCGTCGATCGACGCCATCGGCAGGATGCGCTGCTCGCCGGTATCGGTCAGGCCGGCCAGGTTGCGCTGCAGCTTGGCGGTCGCCGCTGGGTCTACGTCATAGGCGCGGATCTCGTGCACGCCGAGCATCGCGTGGAAGGCCAGCACCTGGAATTCTGCCTGCGCGCCATTGCCGATCAGCGCCATCGCGGTGGTGCCGTGCGGCGCCATCGCCCTGGCGGCGACCGCCGAGGTCGCCGCGGTGCGCAGCGCGGTCGCCAGCGTCATGTCGGCCAGCAGCAGCGGAAAGCCGGTCGAGACCTCGGCCAGCGCGCCAAACGCCATCACGGTCGGCATCGCGTGCGCGGCGTTGCGCGGATGGCCGTTGACGTATTTGAACGCGTACTGTTCGCCGTCGGTGACCGGCATCAGCTCGATCACGCCGACCGGCGAATGGCTGGCCAGCCGCGCGGACTTCTCGAAGCGCTGCCAGCGCAGGAAGTCCTGCCGCACGTGCTCGGCCAGCTGCCGCAGCGCGGTCTGCACGCCGATGCTGCGCACCAGGGCCGCCACCGCCGTCGCGTCCAGGAAGCGGGTCATCGCGGTCTCCTTCATCGTCGTCTCCTTGTGGTTCTGTGCTGAAGCCATGGCCCTGGCCCCGTCAACGGTCAGGCCGCCGCGACGCTGGCCCGGCCGCCGGACGCTTGCTCGATCCCTTGGCGCGCCCCGCTGCTGCGATCGAGCCGCAGCGTCATGCAATACGCGCCGCCGCCGGAAAGCATGAACGGCGCGAGATCGACCTCCTGCACGCGATAGCCGCGCTTGCCGAGCGCATCGCGCAGGCGAGGCGTGGTGCGCGCCATCACGATGCGGTCGTGCAGATTGACGGCGTTGACGCTGAAATGCCGCAGGTCGTCGGCGCTGGCCTCGATGCGCTGGCTGGCCGGCAGCCGCGCGTGCAGCTCGCGCAGCGAGGCCTCGGTGAAGGCCGGCGGGTAGTACAAAATTTCGCCGCCGGCCAGCGGGCAGAAGCAGACGTCGAGGTGGTAGCTCTGCGCGGTGGCGAGCTCCAGGGCGACCACTTCGCGTCCGAAATAGGCGCCGACCGCATCGGCCGCGCAGCGGGCCGAACGCGGCCCGAAGCCGGCCCAGAAGTGGCCGCGCACCGCATCCCAGATGCAGTCGCCCGCGCCCTCCTGGTAGCAGCCGTCGGCCAGCGTCGCCACCTCGTCGAGCAGGCCCCGCTCGCGCAGCCCGGCGAACAGGCGCGCGAACGGCGCTTCCTCGCCCTGCCGCTGCGGGTAGCGAAAGCGCGCCAGCAGCGCGCGGCCGTCGAGCACCACCGCGGCATTGGCGGGAAACACCATGTCGGGCAGGCCGGGCTCGCCCGCGGCGACCTCGACCGCGAAGCCGGCCGCTTCGAGCGCGTCGCGCAGCTCGGCGAACGCGCGCAGGGCGCCGCGATGCATGCCTTGCGGATCGGCAGCCCAGCGCAGCGGATCCATCCACGGATTGATGCTGTACGACACGTCGTAGTGGGTCGGCTCGACAAGCAGGATGGTGGGTTCGGTGATCACGCCGCACTCCTTCCGGTTCGGGTTATTGTCGGAATGGATTGTGGTGCACACGCGTGCCAGCGGATAGCGCACAAACTGCGCAAAAAGCGCGGTCCCTATGACAGAATGCCGGCATGGGCCGGCGTTTTGCCAAGCCATCCGCCGGGAACCTGCGAGCCGGCATGGGCCGGCGTTTTTGAAGCCATCCGCCGCGAGACCTGCGAGCCGCCATGGACGATATCGACCGCCAACTGCTGGCACTGCTGCGCGACAATGCGCGCACGCCGACCACCGCGCTGGCCAAGGCGCTGCGGCTGTCGCGCGCGACCGTGCAGAACCGGATCGACAAGCTGCAGGAGGCGGGCGTGATCGTCGGCTACACCGTGCGGCTCAAGCCCGAGGCGGAGCCGCACCGCATCCGCGCGCTGACGACGATCTCGGTGGAAGGCAACCGCATCGGCAAGGTATTGCAGGCCCTGCGCGGCGAGCCGAACGTGCAGACGCTGCATACGACCAACGGGCGCTGGGACATCATCGCGGAGCTGCGCGCGGACACGCTGGAGGCGTTCGACCGGACGCTGGACCGGGTCCGGCTGATCGAGGGGATTGCGGCGACGGAGACCAGCATCCTGCTGTCGACCTACAAGCTGTGAGGGCGGTCGAAGGTCAAGGGGATGGCGATTGCCATTGACCCCTGCCGGGGTGATTGGCGGACAGCGAAGGAAAGCAGCGTTCGCCATCCAGCGGCGAAGCCCCGCTTTCGTGATCCCAAAGCCACATACTGAAATTCCGATATATTGACGTGTTTCCCGCTCCCAATGCGGGTAGTTGGAGATCTGTTCGAATGACGTCCGGCAATCCGGTTGAAAAGTCGATGGAGCGGGTCCCGCCGGGCCCTGCCGTCACCGACCGCGCCGAGCTGGACCGGCTAGTGGCCTGCGAATATTGCGACGCGGTCTACCGCCGCCTCGTGCTCGGCCCCGGCGAACGCGCGCAGTGCCTGCGCTGCGGCGGCGAGCTGTACCACGAGAGCCGGCGCGCCTATCGGCGGCTGCTGCCGCTGGTGCTGACCGCGCTGATCCTGTTCATCGTGTCGAACGCCTATCCCATCGTCGAGATGGACCTGCAGGGCGTGCGCACGCGCACCACGCTATGGGGCGCCGTCCAGGCGCTGCAGGCCGACAACATGACGCTGGTGGCGGTGCTGGTGTTCGCCACCACCATCGTGTTCCCGCTGGCCGAGATGCTGATGATGGCCTATCTGCTGGTGCCGCTGATGCGCGGCACCGTCCCCCCGGGCTTCGAACGCATCATGCGCGGCATCCGCCAGACCCGCCCGTGGGGCATGCTCGAGGTCTTCATGATGGGCGTGCTGGTCACGCTGGTGAAGCTCTCGACAATGGCCCAGGTGCTGCCTGGCATCGCGCTGTGGTCGTTCGGTGCGCTGGTGATCGTGCTGGCGACGATGCTGACCTACGATCCGCGCGACCTGTGGCGCCATGCCGAGCGGCGCCAGGGGGAGGCGCAGCGATGAATCCCCGCGATCCCAAACCCTCGGTGCGCCAGCGCGCGCTGCGCCGCTCGCGCGAGGTGGTCGCCGGCGTCGTGCAGGAGCTCGCCGACGACGACGAACGCACGCCGCTGCCGGAGGTGCCGACCGCGACGTCGATGGGCCTGCTGTCCTGCCACGCCTGCGACGCGCTCAGCCCGATCGACCAGGAGGGCCAGCCGTGCCGCCGCTGCGGCGCGACGCTGCACCATCGCAAGCCGGCCAGCCTGACGCGGACCTGGGCCTTCCTGCTGGCCGCCTACATCCTGTACATACCGGCCAACGTGCTGCCGATCATGATCACCCGCTCGATCCTCGGCACGCAGGAGGACACGATCCTGTCGGGGATCATCTATCTGTGGTTGTCGGGCTCGCGCATGCTCGCCATCGTGGTGCTGATCGCCAGCATCGTGGTGCCGCTGCTGAAGATGATGATCCTGACCTTCCTGCTGCTGTCGGTGCATCTGCGCTCGACCTGGCGGCTGCGGCAACAGACGAAGCTGTATGGGCTGGTCGAGCTGATCGGCCGGTGGTCGATGCTCGATATCTTCGTGGTGGCGCTGCTGGCCTCGCTGGTGCGC
This sequence comes from Cupriavidus sp. R6-3, assembly GCF_059772245.1. Lineage (NCBI taxonomy): Bacteria > Pseudomonadati > Pseudomonadota > Betaproteobacteria > Burkholderiales > Burkholderiaceae > Cupriavidus > Cupriavidus sp. R6-3. Next base: position 155 of record NZ_JCBAJO010000213.1, on the reverse strand, counting down.
GCCGGCGCGCTGGCCCAGGTCGACCCGGGCACCGGCGCGGCGGCGTTCGGCATGGTGGTGGTGCTGACCATGCTGGCCTCGCTGTCGTTCGACCCGCGCCTGCTGTGGGATGCGCACGACCACGCGGAGGACCACGCGCATGGCCGCGCGGCCGG
>NZ_JCBAJO010000212.1:0-8253 GCF_059772245.1 Cupriavidus sp. R6-3 | reverse complement strand
TGGGCCACGGCCATCATCTTCGGCGGGGTATCGGTGGCCTCGGTGGTCGGCGTGCCGCTGGGGGCGTGGCTGGGCGAACTGGTCGGCTGGCGCGCGGCCTTCGGCGCGATGGCGATCTGCAGCGGCCTGATCTTCGTGCTGAACGTGGCCACGCTGCCGCCGCTGCCGGCCGCCGCCCGCGGCTCGCGGCAAGGTCTGCGCGCGCAATTCGGCAACCGCGGGGTGCGGCTCGGCCTGACGGTGACGTTTTTCCTGGTGGCCGGCCACTTCATGGCCTACACCTTCGTGCGGCCCTTGCTGCAGCAGGTCTCGGGCTTCGGCGCGGGGTGGATCGGCGTGCTGCTGTTCGGCTACGGCGTGGCCGGCATGATCGCCAACTTCGCCGCGGGGCCGCTGGCCGGACGGCATCCGGGACGCGCGCTGCTGGCCGTCGCGCTGGCGTTGAGCACGACGCTGCTGCTGTTCGCGGCGCTGGGCGGCACCATGGCCGGTGGCGCGGTGCTGCTGCTGTGCTGGGGACTGTCGTACGGCGCGGTGTCGGTCTCGGTGCAGAGCTGGATGCTGCGCGCCGCCGACGGCCTCGACGGCATCGAGGCCGCAACCGCGCTGCTGGTGTCGGTCTTCAACCTCGGGATCGCGCTGGGCTCGTTCTTCGGCGGCATCGCGGTCGACGCGGCGGGGCTGCATGCGACGCTGCTGATCGCCGGTGCGCTGACGCTGGCGGCGCTGGTCACTAGCCTGCGCATGCAGCGCGCGCCGGCGGCGGCTTCCGCTGGCCTGGCTCAATGCAGGCCGTAGCGCGCCAGGGTGTCCCGCAGTTCCAGCAGGTCGACCATGGTGGCGCCGCCGGCCAGCCGCTCGCGCATCTGCTGCTCCTTGCGTTCGCGCGCCTCGCTGGCCTCGATGACCTGCGCCACCTGCTCGCGCGCCACCACGACCAGGCCGTCGCGATCGCCAACCACGATGTCGCCGGGGCGGATCGCGGCGCCGCCGACGATCAGCGGCACGCCCAGCTTGCCCGGCTGCTGCTTGTTGGTGCCGCGGATGCAGACGCCGCGGCAGAACACCGGGAATCCCATCTCGACGATGCTGGCCGCGTCGCGCACCGCGCCGTCGATGACGAGCCCGGCCAGACCGATCGTCTGCGCCGCGAAGGTCAGCACGTCGCCCCACGGGCCGGCCTCGGCGAAGCCCTTGGCGTCCACCACCAGCACGTCGCCGGGCCGCGCCTTGGTCAGCGCGTAGTGGATCATCAGATTGTCGCCGGGACGGACATCCACGGTCAGCGCGGGTCCGGCCAGCCGCATGCCGGGATCGAGCGCGGCGATGCGCGGATCGACCGCGCCCTGCTGGCCCTGTGCCTCGTGGATGGTGGCCGTGCCGAGCCGCTTCAGGCGGTCGAGCTGCGCGGTAGTGATGTCGGCTTGCGTCATGGCTAGCGGGAAGTCCGGATCAGGAAAGGGGTGAAGGCTGGGATGCGAGCGGGGATGCCGGGCGGCGATGGGGCCGGGATGCGATTCAGTCCACCGTGGCGCCGGAGCGCTTGACCAGCGATTCCCAGTACGGCATTTCCCTGGCAATGAAGGCGCGGAACTGCGCGGTGGTGCCGCGCACGTCCGTCGAACCCATGTCCGACAGCTTGCCGGCGATGTCCGGCTGGCCCAGCACCGCGTTCAGCGCGGCGTTCAGCCGCTGCACCAGCGGCGCCGGCGTATCGGCCGGCACGAACAGGCCATACCAGTTCTCGATCACGAAGCCGGGGAAGCCGGCCTCCTGCATCGTCGGCAGATCGGGCAGCGTGCGGGCGCGTCTGGCACCGGTGGTAGCGAGCGGACGCAGCCGTCCGGATTTCAGTTGCGGGGCGATCGCGGTGGTGGTCTCGAAGGCGATCGGCACCTGGCCGGCAATCACGTCGGCGAGCGCCGGCCCCTGTCCGCGATACGGGATATGGACGATGTCGAGCTGGCGTTCGAGCTTGAGCATCTCGCCGGCCAGATGCTGCGGGCTGCCGCTGCCGCCCGAAGCGTAGCTGTATTTGCCGGGCGCGGCCTTGGCCAGCGCGACCAGCTGCGCCACCGAATTCACCGGCAGCGCGCTGTTGACGTACAGCACCAGCGGCACCGACGCGACCTCGCCGACCGGCGCCAGCGCACGGGTGGGATCGAGCTTGAGCTGGTAGAGATTGCGGTTGATCACGATGCCGGTGTTGTTGCCCAGCAGCGCGGTGCAGCCGTCGCCCTTGGCGCGCGCGACGAACTCCGTGCCGATATTGCTGCTGGCGCCGCCGCGGTTGTCGACGATCACGGGCACGCCGAGCTGCTTCGACAGCCCGGGTGAGACGATGCGCGCGAGGATGTCGGTGGTGCCGCCGGGCGGGTAGGGCGACACGATCCGCAGGGTCGCGCACGGATAGGGCTCGGGCGTGGCGGCGCGGGCGTTCGGGGCGGCAAGGCCGAGGCCCGCCATCGCGGCGGCGGCGAGCAGCAGGGCGTGCCGGCGCGAAGGGCGGCGCGAAGAAAGGCGGCGAGCGTGGCCAGGTTCGATGTTCATGCTGTCTCCTGATGCAATTCGGTGCGACGTGTTTCGTCGTCTGTGGGCAAGGGTTCAATGCCGGCGGCGTTGGACCGCCAGAGGCCGTCGAGGACCGTCGATGCTCGTCAATGACCTTCGGTGTCCGCTAATGGCCGGCGCGCTGCAGCACGTGATACCCGAACTGGCGGCGGGCCTCGCGCAGCGCCATGCCGCCCAGCGCCGCGTCGAGGATCCGCTGCTCGACATCGCGCGTCCGCAGCGCGCGCTCGATCACGCGCGGCGCCTGCGATCGCGGAATGACGACCACGCCGTCGGCATCGGCCAGCATGTAGTCGCCGGCCACCACGCGCACGTCGCCGAGGCTGACCGGCTGCCCGACGGCGGAGACCTGCACGCGATCCTTGCCGGTACGCATGAAGCGTCCGCGGGCATACAGCGGATAGCCGGCGGCATCGGCTTCCGCGGTGTCCCGGCAGACCCCGTGGATCACGGTGCCAGCGATGCCGCGATGCGCCGCCAGCCGGCTCATGATGCCGCCCCAGACGGTGCAGTCCAGCCGGCCGCCGTTGTCGAGCACGGCCACCGCGCCGGCCGGGATGTCGTCGAGAAAATCGCCGACGGTGCCGGGGGAGGCCACATCCACCGGCACGAAGCTGACGGTGAAGGCCGGGCCGAACAACGCCGGCGCGCCGGCGATCGGCTGGATGCCCAGCGCGCTGCCGGGCAGGCGGAAATAGTCCAGGGCGTCGGAAACCTCGGCGGTGGAGAGCTCGCGGACGGCCTGCAGCCAGTCGTCTTCCCGCTTGTCTCCCTGCCCGTCTTCGCGTCCCACTGCGTGGCCGTCCCCGTGTTGCATGGCTTGCATGTCGATGTCCTCGTAAGCTTGAGGCGCAGTTTCAAGTAAAGTGCGAGCCGGATCAAACATCGATTATTGGACTCGGATTCAGAAAAAATGAACTTGCGACAGCTCAGCTATTTCTGCGCCGTGGTCGACGCGGGCAGCGCCGTCGAGGCCGCCAGCCGGCTGTTCGTCGCGCCGACGGCGATCAGCATGCAGATCGCGCAGCTCGAGGGCCAGCTCGGCGCGCCCGTCTTCGATCGTTCGACCCGGCCCATGTCGCTGACCGCCACGGGGCGCTTCCTGTATCCGCGCGCCAAGGACCTGCTGTCGCAGATGCGGCGGCTCGACGAGGAGGCGCGCGCGGTCGCCGCCGGCAATCTCGGCTGGCTCGGCATCGGCTTCACGCGCTCGGCGATCTTCTCGATCCTGCCCACGGCGGTGCGCCGCTTCCGCAAGCGCTTTCCCGATGTCCATCTCGATCTGGTCGAGCAACTGTCCGAGCATCAGCCCGCGCTGCTGCGGCGCGGGCGCATCGATGTGGGCATCTCGCGCTATATCGGCGAGTTCGAGCGCCCTGCCGATCTCGTGCATACGGTGCTGTTCGAGGAGCCCTTCGTCGCGGCGCTGCCGGCGACGTCGGCACTCGCGCGGCGCAAGTCGCTGCGCGCGGCCGATCTCGGCGCGATGGCGCTGATCCGGTATCCGAAGGACCCGCAGAGCGGCTTTGCCGACCTGATGCTGGCGGCGCTGCGCGAGGCGGGCGCGGACCCGCTGCCGGGCCACGAGGCGATCGAGATCCATACCGCGCTGGGGCTGGTGGCCGCCGGACTCGGCTTCACGCTGGTGGGCGCCTCGGTCGCCGAGGCGAACCGGCCCGATGTCGCCTTCGTGCCGATCGCGGACCTCGGCACCCGCGCGACCGTGGTGGCGGTGACGCGGGCCGATGCGTCGCCGCCGGCGGTGCAGGCCTTCGTCGCCGCGCTGAAGGAGGGCAGGGGCGGCCCGGAGCGCCCCGCGCCGCGACGGAAGTCCCGCGCGGGGTAGCGCGTCGCCGACGTGGCGCGTCGCCGTCATGTCGCCTTCCACTGCCATATCGTGGGGCACGGGGATGGCGGCATGATGGCCAACGTCGTGGTGCTGGCGCCGGGGCAGACCGTCGCGTCGTTGCCCTTGATGCGCGCGCATCCCACATGCGCTGACCGCGTATCGAAATCCGAAACGCTTCGTTTGTCATGGCGGCCCGCCGGGCTATCGTCGGGGCTACTCCGATCCCCGACCCATCAAGCCATGACGCTTTCGATCCCGAATCACGCGCTTCGCGGCCTCCGCGGCCTGCGCGGGCTGGCCGCGCTCGCCATCGCCTGCGCCGCCGTGGCCGCATCCGGCGCCGCGCTGGCCCAAACCGCCGCCGATACCTTGCGCATCGGCTACCAGAAGTCCGCCAGCCTGCTGGTGCTGATCAAATCGCAGCAGTCGCTCGAGCGCCGGCTCGCGCCGCTGGGCACCGCGGTCAAGTGGGTGGAATTTCCTGCCGGTCCGCAATTGCTGGAGGGCCTGAACGTCGGCGCCGTCGATGTCGGCTTCGTCGGCGAGGCGCCGCCGATCTTCGCGCAGGCCGCCGGGGCCGACTTCGTCTACATCGGTTTCGATCCCGCCGCGCCGCAAGCCGAAGCCATCGTGGTGCGCCGGGACTCGCCGGTGCGCACGGTGGCCGATCTGAAGGGCCGCAAGGTCGCGCTGAACAAGGGCTCGAACGTCCATTACCTGCTGGTCAAGGCACTGGAGAAGGCCGGGCTGAAGATCACCGATATCCAGCCGGTCTATCTCGCGCCGGCCGATGCGCGCGCGTGCTGGCCGATGGCCGCGGGCTCGTCAACAACTACGCCTACTACCTTGCCGCGCGGCGCTTTGCCACGCAGAAGCCACAGATCGTCGAGGCGCTGTTCGATGAACTGTTGCAGCAGGGCCGGCGCCTGAAGGCCGATACGCGTGCCGCCGCGGCGTCGATCGCCCCGCAGCAGGGGCTGGATGCCGACGTCGTCGAACGCACGCTCAATCGCAGCGAGTTCGGCGTCGCGCCGCTGACGCCGGCCGTCGCCGCGCAACAGCAGCAGATCGCCGATACCTTCCACGCACTGAAGCTGATTCCGAAGCCGATCCGCATTGCCGATGCGTTGCCTGCCGAGCGGGACAAATCGGAGAAACGGGACGCCGTCGCACAGCGCGGGGCGCTCCAGGCCGGAGATGCCCGATGAAAGTCCTGTGGTTCCTGCCCACGCATGGCGATTCGCGCTACCTGGGCACCGCCAGGGGCGCGCGCGCCGCGACCTTCGACTACTTCAAGCAGGTCGCGATCGCGGCCGACAGCCTGGGCTACGAGGGCGTGCTGCTGCCGACGGGCCGCTCCTGCGAGGACTCGTGGATCCTGGCCTCGAGCCTGATCGACGCCACGCGGCGGCTCAAGTTCCTGGTGGCGTTGCGCCCCGGGCTGATGCAGCCGTCGCAGACCGCGCGCATGGCGGCGACGCTGGACCGGCTGTCGGGCGGGCGTCTGCTGGTCAACCTTGTCACCGGCGGCGATCCGGAAGAGCTGCAGGGCGATGGCCTGTTCCTGTCGCATCGCGACCGCTATGCGCTGTCGCGCGAATTCCTGACGATCTGGCGCGAGATCCTGGCGCGCAGCCACGATGGCGAGGCGTTCGACTTCGCCGGCGACCATCTGCGCGTGGAGGGCGCGAAGGCGCTGTATCCGCCGATCAGCCGGCCCTATCCACCGCTGTTCTTCGGCGGCTCGTCGCCCGAGGCCCACGACCTTGCCGCCGAGCAGGTCGATACCTATCTGACCTGGGGCGAGCCGCCGGCGGCGGTGGCGCAGAAGATCGCCGACGTGCGCGCACGCGCCGCCGCGGTCGGCCGCACGCTGCGTTTCGGCATCCGCCTGCACGTGATCGTGCGAGAGACCGAGGAGGAAGCGTGGCGCGCGGCCAGCGAACTGGTGTCGCATCTGGACGAGGACGTCGTCGCCGCGGCCCAGCGCAAGTTTGCCGCGATGGATTCGGTGGGCCAGCGCCGGATGGCGCAGTTGCATGGTGGCCGCTTCAACCGGGACGACGTCCGCCAGGGCCTGGAGATCGCGCCGAACCTGTGGGCCGGCGTCGGGCTGGTGCGAGGCGGCGCCGGTACGGCGCTGGTCGGCAACCCCGAGCAGGTGGCGGCGCGCATCCGGGAATACGCGGACCTGGGGCTCGAATATTTCATCCTGTCCGGCTACCCGCATCTGGAAGAGGCGCACCGCTTCGCCGAACTGGTGTTTCCGCTGCTGCCGCTGGCGCAGCGCGAGGCCGCCCAGCGCGTGCTGACCGGACCGTTCGGCGAGATCGTCGCCAATACCTTCGTGCCTTCGGCGGCCACGCCAGGCGCCAATCTGTCCGCGAGTTGAACGCCATGTCGAATCCCTCGAAAAGCGGTGCCGCGCTGGCGGCCGATTTTCCCGCGGCCGCGCCGGCGCGCGCGCTGCTGCCCCAGGGCTGGGCGGCTTCCGTGCTGCGGCGCGGCCTGCCGTGGCTGGTGCCGGCCCTGATCCTGCTGCTGTGGGAGCTGGCCTCGCGCAGCGGCTGGCTGTCGAGCCGCGTGCTGCCCGAGCCGCTGGCCGTGGTCGCTGCGTTCCGCACGCTGGCGCTGTCCGGCGAGCTGTGGCAGCACACCGCGGTCAGCGCGTGGCGCGCACTGGCGGGCCTGGCGATCGGCGGCGGACTCGGGCTGTTGCTGGGGCTGCTGAACGGCACGTTCCGCACGGCCGAGACGCTGCTCGATTCGAGCCTGCAGATGGTGCGCAATATCCCCGCGCTGGCGCTGATTCCGCTGGTGATCCTGTGGTTCGGCATCGACGAGGCGGCCAAACTGTTCCTGGTCGCGGTCGGCGTGTTCTTTCCGATCTATCTGAACACCTTCCACGGCATCCGCTCGGTCGACAAGGGACTGATCGAGATGGCGCGCAGCTACGGGCTGTCGGGTTGGGCGCTGTACTGGCAGGTGATCCTGCCCGGCGCGCTGCCGTCGATCCTGGTGGGGCTGCGCTTCTCGCTCGGGCTGATGTGGGTGCTGCTGATCGTCGCGGAAACGATCTCCGCGCAGGCCGGCATCGGCTACCTGACGATGAACGCGCGAGAGTTCCTGCAGACCGACGTGGTGCTGGTCGGCATCCTGCTCTATGCGCTGCTGGGCAAGCTGGCCGACCTGCTGGCCAAGGGGCTGGAGCGGTGGTGGCTGCGGTGGCATCCGGGCTATCAGAGCGCGGCGAAAGGCTGATCCCTCGGCCTGACCCCATCGGCCTGACCCCATCGGCCAGACCCCATCGGCCCGTCAAATCGACCTGATCGCGATCGACCCCTACCGGAGTTCATCCAATGCATGCCATGCAACAACATCTGCCGCTGCGGCGCGCGGGCAGGGAACCCGTCGAGCCCGGCGAGCCCACCGATCTGACCGCGCGGGCCGGGGCGCGCAGCGCCGAGCGCAATACCGACGGCCCCCATGCCACCCACGCCACCGGCCGCCCCCGCGGCACCGAGGTCGCGGTCAGCGGCCTGCACAAGGCCTATGGCGGCCGCACCGTGCTGCAGCACATCGACCTGCGCATCGCGCCGGGCGAATTCGTCGCCATCGTCGGCCGCAGCGGCTGCGGCAAGAGCACGCTGTTGCGGCTGGTCGCCGGGCTCGAAAGCCCCAGCGCGGGGCGGATCGCGCTCGACGGCCGGCCGCGGGACGGCCATGACGACGGAACCCGCATCATGTTCCAGGACGCGCGGCTGCTGCCGTGGAAGCGCGTGCTCGACAACATCGCGCTGGGCCTGCCGGGCCGGGAAGGGCGCGAACGCGCG
>NZ_JCBAJO010000211.1:0-8314 GCF_059772245.1 Cupriavidus sp. R6-3 | reverse complement strand
TACCGCCGGCTCGTCGAACTGCACCGGCTCGGGCGCAGGCACGGGTTCGCTGACGGCCGGCACCGCTTCGGCCGGTTCCGGTGCCGGAGCCGCGTTGCCGCGTCCGCGCTGACCGCCCCGCCCCTGACCACCCTGGCCCTGACCGCCTTGACGCTGGCCACCCTGCCCCGCGTGGTCCTGTCTGTCGCCCCGCTGCTCGCTTCCGCGCTGTTCACCACCTGGCTGCTCGCTACCGCGCTGCTCAACACCTCGTTGTTCGGTACCGCGCTGCTCGGCACCCCGCTGCTCGCCGCCGCGCTGCTCACCGCCACGCTGCTCACCGCCACGCTGCTCACCGCCACGCTGTTCGGTACCACGCTGTTCGGTACCACGCTGCTCGCCACCGCGCTGTTCGCCGCGCCGCTTGAGCCGGACCCAGATGGTCTTGTTGTTGCCGCCGTTGCGGGTCTCGACCTCGAACAGGCCGGTCGCGGCGACCAGCTCCGACAGCTTGCCGTAGCCGTAGTTGCGCGAATCGAACTCGGGCGCCTGCTTGGCGATGTGGGTGCCCATGCTGCCAAGCGTGGTCCAGCCTTCCTCGTCGGACACCGCCTGCGCGGCCGACTGCAGCAGCCGCACCAGTCGCGTGTCCTGCCGCAGCTCGCCGCCGCTGCGGCGGCGGGCCGGCGCGCTGGCCTCGTCGGTTTCGTCGCTGCCGACGTCGCCGCGCAGCAGGTCCGAGTAGATGAACTTGTCGCAGGCGGTGACGAAGGGCTTGGGCGTCTTGCGTTCGCCGAAGCCATAGACCGTCAGGCCCTGCTCGCGGATGCGCGAGGCCAGCCGCGTGAAATCGCTGTCGCTGGAGACAATGCAGAAGCCGTCGAAACGGCCGGAGTACAGCAGGTCCATCGCGTCGATGATCATCGCGCTGTCGGTGGCATTCTTGCCCACCGTATAGCGGAACTGCTGGATCGGCTGGATCGAATGCGACAGCAGGCATTCCTTCCAGCCCGCCAGATTGGGCTTGGTCCAGTCGCCATAGATGCGCTTGACGGCGGCCACGCCGTACTTGGCCACTTCGGCCAGCAGGCCTTCGACGATGCCGGGAGCGGCATTGTCGGCGTCGATCAGAACGGCCAGGGTCGCGGTGCCCTGGCGGGGATTGGTATTCATCGGTTGTCCTGGGGAGCGCTCGCTCCAGCAGTGGGGGGTTGCACCACCGCGGCCCGGGCGGCATCCCTTGGACGCCGCCCGCTGCCGGGCTTGGATGCAGTGCAGTGTACACGCCAGGGCTTGTCCATTCGGGAAATCGCCGAGCCGGAAGGGGCCCGGGATGCTGCGCCGCAGGGTGCCGTGTCAACGCCGCCGGTGCTACCATGCCGGGCAGAGACACGGTCGCTTCCGCCTTCACAAGAGGCCTGCGCGGCTGCCCACCACTGAAGTGTGTCGGCGATCCCGACAACATGCCCGAAGAGGAGCACATATGAATGCCCCCCTGACCGCCCCGGTCAGCGACGCCATCCGTCGCGCGCTCGCAAACGTTACCCTGGACGACAAATATACGCTCGAACGCGGCCGCATCTACATCAGCGGCACGCAGGCGCTGGTTCGTCTGCCGATGCTGCAGCAGGAACGCGACCGCGCCGCCGGCCTCAATACCGCCGGCTTCATCTCGGGCTATCGCGGCTCGCCGCTCGGCGCGCTGGACCAGGCGCTGTGGAAGGCCAAGTCGCACCTGGCCGGCCACAACATCGTGTTCCAGCCGGGCCTGAACGAGGACCTGGCCGCGACCGCGGTGTGGGGCTCGCAGCAGGTCAACATGTACCCGGGCGCTAAGTACGACGGCGTGTTCGGCATGTGGTACGGCAAGGGCCCGGGCGTGGACCGCACGGGCGACGTCTTCAAGCATGCGAACTCGGCCGGCTCGTCGAAACACGGCGGCGTGCTGGTGCTCGCGGGCGACGACCACTCGGCCAAGTCCTCGACCCTGGCGCACCAGTCCGAACACATCTTCAAGGCCTGCGGGCTGCCGGTGCTGTTCCCGGCCAACGTGCAGGAATATCTCGACTACGGGCTGCATGGCTGGGCCATGAGCCGCTACTCGGGCCTGTGGGTGGCGATGAAGTGCGTCACCGACGTGGTCGAATCGTCGGCCTCCGTCGAACTCGATCCGCACCGCGTGCAGATCGCGCTGCCGCAGGACTTCGCGATGCCGCCGGGCGGTCTCAATATCCGCTGGCCCGATCCGCCGCTGGAACAGGAAGCGCGGCTGCTCGACTACAAGTGGTACGCGGCGCTGGCCTATGTGCGCGCCAACCGCATCGACCGCATCGAAATCGATTCGCCGCACGCGCGCTTCGGCATCATGACCGGCGGCAAGGCCTACCTCGATACGCGCCAGGCGCTGACCGACCTGGGCCTGGACAAGGAGACCTGCGAACGCATCGGCATCCGGCTGTACAAGGTCGGCTGCGTCTGGCCGCTGGAAGCGCAGGGCGCGCGCGCCTTCGCCGAGGGCCTGCAGGAAATCCTGGTGGTCGAGGAAAAGCGCCAGATCATGGAGTACGCGCTGAAGGAAGAGCTGTACAACTGGCGCGACGACGTCCGGCCCAAGGTCTACGGCAAGTTCGACGAGAAGGACAATGCCGGCGGCGAATGGTCGATCCCGCAGAGCAACTGGCTGCTGCCGGCGCACTACGAGCTGTCGCCGGCGATCATCGCCAAGGCGATCGCCACGCGCCTGGACAAGTTCGACCTGCCCAGCGACGTGCGCGCCCGCATCGCCGCGCGCATCGCGGTGATCGAGGCCAAGGAGCGCGCGCTGGCCACACCGCGCGTGGCCGCCGAGCGCAAGCCGTGGTTCTGCTCCGGCTGCCCGCACAACACCTCGACCAACGTGCCCGAGGGTTCGCGCGCGCTGGCCGGCATCGGCTGCCACTACATGACGGTCTGGATGGACCGCAGCACCAGCACCTTCAGCCAGATGGGCGGCGAAGGCGTGGCGTGGATCGGGCAGGCGCCGTTCGCCGGCGACAAGCACGTGTTCGCCAACCTCGGCGACGGCACCTACTTCCATTCGGGCCTGCTCGCCATCCGCGCGTCGATCGCGGCCGGCGTCAATATCACCTACAAGATCCTGTACAACGATGCGGTCGCGATGACCGGCGGCCAGCCGGTCGACGGCCAGCTGTCGGTGCAGGACATCGCCTTCCAGGTCGCCGCCGAGGGCGCCAAGCGGATCGACATCGTCACCGACGAGCCCGAGAAATACAGCGGCGCGATCAAGCTGCCGCAGGGCGTCACGGTTCACCATCGCGACGAGCTGGACCGCATCCAGCGCGAACTGCGCGAGGTGCCGGGCTGCACCATCCTGATCTACGACCAGACCTGCGCCACCGAGAAGCGCCGCCGCCGCAAGCGCGGCAGCTTCCCCGATCCGGCGCGCCGCGTCTTCATCAACGACACGGTGTGCGAAGGCTGCGGCGACTGCTCGGTCAAGTCCAACTGCCTGTCGGTCGAGCCGCTGGAAACCGAGCTCGGCACCAAGCGCAAGATCAACCAGTCGTCCTGCAACAAGGACTTCTCCTGCCTGAACGGCTTCTGCCCCAGCTTCGTGACCGCCGAAGGCGCGCAGCTGCGCAAGCCCGAGGCGCACGGCGTGTCGATGGCGAACCTGCCGCCGCTGCCGCAGCCGGCGCTGCCCGCGCTGCAGCGGCCGTACGGCGTGCTGGTGACCGGCGTCGGCGGCACCGGCGTGGTGACCATCGGCGGCCTGCTCGGCATGGCGGCCCACCTGGAGCAGAAGGGTGTCACCGTGCTCGACATGGCGGGCCTGGCGCAGAAGGGCGGCGCGGTGCTGTCGCACGTGCAGATCGCCGCGCGGCCGGAGGATATCCACGCCACGCGCATCGCGATGGGCGAGGCCGACCTGGTGATCGGCTGCGACGCGATCGTGTCGGCCACCGACGAGGTCCTGTCCAAGGCGCAGGCGGGCCGCACGCGCGCGATCGTCAATACCGCGCAAACCCCGACCGCCGAGTTCATCCGCAATCCGAAGTGGCAGTTCCCCGGGCTGTCGGCCGAGCAGGACGTGCGCAACGCGGTCGGCGAGCAATGCGACTTCATCAATGCCAGCGCGCTGGCGGTGGCGCTGCTCGGCGACGCGATCTACACCAACCCGCTGGTGCTCGGCTATGCGTGGCAGAAGGGCTGGGTGCCGCTGTCGCTGGACGCGATGGTGCGAGCGATCGAACTGAACGGCGTGTCGGTCGACAAGAACAAGGCCGCGTTCGAATGGGGCCGCCATATGGCGCATGACCCCGAGCATGTGCTGTCGCTGACCGGCGAGCTCAAGCGCACCGCCGAGGGCGCCGACGTGGTCAAGCTGCCGACCTCGTCGGGGGCGCTGCTGGAGAAGCTGATCGCCCATCGCGCCGAGCACCTGACCGCGTACCAGGACGCCGCCTATGCGCAGACCTATCGCGACGCGGTCAACCGCGTGCGCGCGGCCGAGAGCGCGCTGGTAGGCAGCGGCAAGCCGCTGCCGCTGACCGAGGCGGTAGCGCGCAACCTCGCCAAGCTGATGGCCTACAAGGACGAGTACGAGGTCGCGCGGCTCTATACCGATCCGGTCTTCCTCGACAAGCTGCGCAACCAGTTCGAGGGCGAGCCGGGCCGCGACTACCAGCTGAACTTCTGGCTGGCGCCGCCGATGATCGCCAAGCACGACGAGCAGGGCCGCCTGATCAAGCGCCGCTTCGGCCCGTCTACGATGACGATCTTCAAGCTGCTGGCGAGACTGAAGGGACTGCGCGGCGGTCCGCTGGACGTGTTCGGCAAGACCGAGGAACGCCGCACCGAGCGCGCGCTGATCGGCGAATACCGGGCGCTGCTCGACGAACTGGTGGCGGGACTCAATGCCGCCAACCACGGCACCGCGGTGGCGCTGGCCAATCTGCCGGACGACATCCGCGGCTTCGGCCACGTCAAGGCCAACAACCTGAAGGCGGCGCGCTCGCGCTGGCAGACGCTGCTGGCGCAGTTCAGGAATCCGCAGGCGGGGCAGCAGGCGGCGTGAGTTTGAAAGGCTGATCTCGCCTGCGGTGTGCTGCCCTCTCCCGCACAGCGGGAGAGGGGCGCCTATTCTCCGAGTCAGCTTGCCGCCCTACTCCACCTGCGCCAGCTTGTCCTCGCCCTTCTTCACATACATCGAGTTCTTCGGCTGCGCGAACACGCGCCGCACCATCGGCTCGAAGAACGACAGCGGCAGCGTGTCGTAGTCGGTCATGAAGGCCGCGGCGTCGTACTTCGCGCAGAACTCGGCGGTACGCTCGAACAGCTCGGGCTGGCTACGGAATTGCTCGCGCAGGTTGCGGTCCAGGCCCAGGTGATGGAAGAAGTAATAGCCCTGGAATACGCCGTGCTTTTCCACCATCCACAAGTTCTCGGCGCTGACGAAGGGCTTCAGGATCGCCGCGGCGATGTCGGGATGGTTGTAGCTGCCCAGCGTGTCGCCGATATCGTGCAGCAGCGCGCAGACCACGTATTCCTCGTCGCGGCCGTCGCGGTGGGCCAGCGTGGCGGTCTGCAGGCTGTGGGTCAGCCGGTCGACCGGAAAGCCGCCGCAGTCGCCGTCGAGCAGCCGCAGATGGGCCAGCACGCGGTCCGGCAGCGCCGCGGCATAGGGCATGAACTCGGCCGAGATCGCGGCCCAGTCCTCGCGGGTGCCCTGTTCCATATGGCTGAAGCGCGCACGCGGCGCGGGGTGGGATTCGCTCATGGTGGTCTCCTGGTGGGGTCGGCGCTGATGCGCTCTGGGGATTGCGGCATTGTGACATCGGTTGATGCCGCTACACTGTCAGGATACCGACAGTCGCCGGCAGGATACTGAAGCAAACCCCAGTCTGAAGCCAACCCGCTGAAGCGAAGTCGCCGAAGCCAAGGCGCCGAAGCCATCCCCCTTGGAGCACCGGCGGCACCTTCCACCGAACCGAGGAGAACACCATGTCATACCAGGGCAGCTGCCACTGCGGCCGCATTGCATTCGAAGTCGAGGGCGAGATCGAGGCCGTGCTGTCGTGCAATTGCTCGATCTGCCAGCGGCGCGGCCATCTGCTGTGGTTCGTGCCACGCGACCGGTTCCACCTGAAGACGCCCGAGTCCGACTACTCGACCTACCGCTTCCACACCATGAAGATCGCCCACCATTTCTGTCCGGTGTGCGGCTGCGGGCCGTTCGGCGAAGCCATCGATCCGAAAGGCCAGCCGACGGCGGCCGTCAATGCGCGCTGCCTGGAGGGGATCGACCTGGACAAGCTGAAGGTCATCCCGTTCGACGGGCGGCGCCTGTAACGCCGCCAAGCCGACGCCATGCTGTCGATCCGGGGTATCGATCATCTGGTGCTGCGCAGCGCCGACGTGCCCGCGCTGCTGCGCTTCTACGTGGACGTGCTGGGCTGCACGCTCGAGCGCGAGCAGCCGAAGCTGGGGCTGACGCAGCTGCGCGCCGGCGCGAGCCTGATCGATCTGGTCACGCTCGACGGCCCGCTCGGCAAGGCGGGCGGCGCGGGACCGGGTCCGGAGGGCCGCAATCTGGACCACTTCTGCCTGCGCGTCGAGCCCTTCGATGCGCAGGCCATCGCCGCCCATCTGCGCGCGCACGGCGTCGAGGCGGGGCCGGTCGAATCGCGCTACGGCGCCGAAGGCACGGGGCCGTCGATCTACCTGCGCGATCCCGATGGGAATGTGGTCGAGCTGAAGGGACCGCCCGACGCCAGGGTGTAGGCCCGGCAGGGGGAAGGGGCGAAGGCCCGGAGGACGGCTCCGGGAAAGCGCGAAAGCTCGGGGAAGGCCCAAAGTCCCGGGGGAAGTGCGAAGGGCCGGGGAAGGCCCAACGCCCCGCGGGAAGTGTGAATACGTGGGGAAGGCACGAAGCCCGGTGAGCGCGCGATGCCGCCGCGCAACGCCCCGCGCACGCGGCGGCGAGCCGCCGCTACAATCGGGATTCCCCAAACCATGCGCCGCCGGCATCGCATCGGCGGCCACGGCGCCGGCCTTCCCGGCGCATGCCATGACGACACCCGACCTCTCTTCCGGTCCCCGCCCCGACACCGCCGGCTCCGCCCCCGGCATGGCGGCCGACAGCGACGCCGCCGGCCCCACCGAACCACAGTCCCAATCCGCCCCCTGGTCCGAACCGCCCCGCCATCTGGCCTGGGTACTCGGTCTGACCGAAACCATTTCCTGGGGCACGCTGTACTTCGCCTTCACCGTCTTCATCGAGCCGATGAGCCGCACGCTCGGCTACGGCAAGCCCTTCCTGGCGGGCGGTTATTCGCTCGGCCTGCTGGTCTGGGCGCTGTGCTCGTTCGCCGTCGGCCGGCTGCTCGATCGGGCGCCGGCGCGGTGGGTGATGGGCACCGGCTCGGTGCTGGCGGGATTGGGACTGATGCTGTGGGCCTGGACGCCGAACCCGACGCTGTTCCTGCTGATGTGGGTGCCGCTGGGCCTGGCCATGGCGACCACGCTGTACGAGCCGGCCTTCGTCGTGCTGCGCCAGGCCTATGGCGACGGCTACCAGAAGTCGATCGTCATCGTGACGCTGGTGGCGGGCTTTGCCAGCACCATCTTCATTCCGCTGGCGCAATGGCTGGTGTTGCATATCGGCTGGCGCGGCACGCTGCTGATCTTCGCCGCGCTGAACCTGCTGGTCTGCGCGCCGCTGCATGCGCGGCTGCGCTTCACGCCGCATCCGACCTATGCCAGCGTGCAGCCGGTGTCGCCGCTGGGGAAGGGCTCGCCGGGCATTGCCACGCTCGCGCTGCGCGATCCGGTGTTCTGGGCAGTGGTGCTGGCCTTCACCGCGCTGGCGGTGGTGGCCTCGCTGCTGGGCGCGCACCTGATCCCGATGCTCAACGAGAAGGGGCTGCCGGTCGGCCAGCAACTGATGGTGGCGGCGCTGATCGGGCCGGCGCAGGTGATCGGCCGCCTGGCGATGGCGCGCATGCCGTCGCGACAGCCGGTGCGGATCGCGATGCCGGTCTACCTGGTGATGTGCCTCGGCCTGCTGACGCTGGCGCTGGGCCACGGCAAATGGCTGATGCTGGCCGCGGTGCTGTACGGCTGTGCCAACGGCATCAACACGATGCTGCGGGCGATGGCGATGCCCGAGCTGATCTCGCGGCACCACTATGCGACGCTGAACGGGCTGATGATGACGCCGGTGCTGCTGATGCAGGCGATCGCGCCGTGGCTCGGCGCGCTGATGTGGAGCGCGGCCGGCGGCTATTGGCTGATGCTGTGGGTGATGGTGGTGCTGGGGCTGGCGGCGCTGGGC
>NZ_JCBAJO010000210.1:0-8336 GCF_059772245.1 Cupriavidus sp. R6-3 | reverse complement strand
CTGTTTCCGCCGACGCTGGCCGGCTGGCATCGCGCCGATCTGCCCGCGCTCGCGCACGATCCCGTACGCGCCCGTGCGCTGCTCGCCGAACTCGGCTGGCGGCGCGGCACCGACGGCGTGCTCGCGCGCGACGGCAAGCGTTTCGCGCTGACGCTGCAGACCTTCCCCGATCGTCCCGAACTGCCGGTGATCGCCGCCGCGATCCAGGAGCAGCTGCGCCTGGTCGGCGTGCAGATCCGCGTGGCGGTGGGCAACTCCAGCGAGATTCCGCTTGGCCATCGCGACGGCTCGCTGGAGATGGGCCTGATCGCGCGCAACTATGGCGCGGTGCCCGATGCGCTCGGCGCGATCGCGCAGGACTTCGGCGGGGCGGAGGGGAAGGCCGGCGAGGAAGGCGATAAGGACGGCGATAAGGACGGCGATAAGGGCGGCGGCAAGAGCGGCGGCGAGGGGGGTGACAAGCGCGGCGGCGATTGGGGCGCGATGGGCTGGTCGTCGCCGACGCTGACGCGCGCCCTGGCCGCGATGTCGTCGACCGCCGACGCCGCGCGTGCGCAGGCGCTGCGCGAGCAGATCGCCGGCGCGCTGCATGACGGCCTGCCGCTGGTGCCGGTGCTCTGGTACCAGCAGACGCTGGCGGCCAGCCCGTATCTGGCCGGCGTGTCGATCGACCCGTTCGAACGCAGCTACCGGCTCACCGAATTGCAATGGACCCGATGACGCCACCGAATACCCAGTCCACCCAACTCGCCGCGGCAATCGCAGGCCCATCGGCATCGGCATCGCGCGATGCGGAGCGTCAGCGGGGGACCCACCCCGCCGCGCCCCAGCGGCGGACCCACCCCGCGGCGCGGCTGGTCGCCCGCATGCTGCTCCAGCGCGGCCTGCAGGCTGCCTTCGTCGCCGCGCTGGTCGGCGGCCTCAGCTTCCTGATGATGCGGCTGCTGCCGGGCGACATGGCCTTCCGCATCGCCGCCGGCCGCTATGGCTACGACATGGTGACCGCACAGGCCGCCGATGCGGTGCGCGCGGAACTGGCGCTCGACGGCCCCTGGCTCGACGGCCTGCTGGCGTGGTGGTCGCGGCTGCTGCATCTGGACCTGGGCACCTCGACCGTGACCGGCGCGCCGGTCGCCGCCGAGATCGCGCATCAGCTCGGCCACACGCTGTGGCTGGCGCTCGCCGCGCTGGCCGTGTCGACGCTGATCGCGCTGCCGCTGGGCTTTGCCGCCGGCAGGCACGCCGGCGGCCACACCGATCGCGCCACGCTGGCGCTGTCGGTGCTGCTGCGCGCGCTGCCGCCGTTCGTGCTGGGCATCCTGCTGGTGCTGGCCTTCGCGGTCGAACTCGACTGGCTGCCCGCCGGTGGCCACGGCGAACACGGCAGCTGGGTCGCGCCGGCGCTGACGCTGGGACTGGGCCTGGCCGCCACCGCGATGCGCGTCGCGCGCGATGCGATGGCCGGCGTGGTGGCCGCGCCGTACTGGTTGTTCGCCCGCACCAAGGGCCTGTCGGACCGCGTCGCGATGGCGCGGCACGGGGTGCGCAATGCCGCGGTGCCGGTGGTCGCCTATCTGGGCGTGCAGCTGGTCTATCTGCTCGAGGGCGTGGTGGTGGTCGAGACGCTGTTCGCCTGGCCCGGCATCGGCCATGCGCTGGTGCACGCGATCTTCGGCCGCGATGTGCCGATGATCCAGGGCACCGCGCTGACGATGGGCCTGCTGTTCGTCGCCTTGAACGCCGCGGTCGACCTGGCCTGCATGGCGATCGATCCGCGGCTGCGCGCGAGGGTCGGGCGATGAGCGAGATGGCAAGCCCGACCTGGAAGGGCGCATTGACGGTCGCCACGCCGCGCCGGCGCATCGCCTTGCTGCTGATCGTGCTGCTGGCCCTGTTCGCCATCGCCGGCCCGTTGGCCGCGCCGCGCCAGCCCTTCGAGCAGGACCTGTACGCCGTGCTGCAGGCGCCGACGATGGCCGAGCCGCTGGGCACCGACCATCTGGGCCGCAGCGTGCTGGCCCGCACCGCGCATGCCACGCGGCTGTCGCTTGGCCTCGCGCTGCTGTGCGTGCTGTCGGCCGCGCTGCCCGGCACGCTGCTGGGCCTGTTTGCCGCGTGGCGCGGCGGCTGGGCCGATCGCGTGGCCGGTGCACTGGCCGACGCGGTGCTGGCGCTGCCGGGTTTGCTGCTGGTGCTGCTGCTGGCGGCGCTGGCGCCGGGCGCGATGTGGCCGCTGTATCTGGGGCTGTCGCTGGTGCTGTGGGTCGAGTATTTCCGCGTCGCGCGGGCGAGCGCGCAGATCGTGCTGCGGAGCCACCATGTGGAGGCCGCGCGCCTGCTCGGCTTCGGTCCGCTCCATATCGCGTGCCGGCACCTGCTGCCGGAGCTGGCGCCGGTGCTCGGCACGCTGAGCAGCTTCGGCCTCGGCGCGGCGGTGCTGGCGCTGGCCGCGATGGGCTTCGTCGGCATGGGCGTGCAGCCGCCGATGGCCGAGCTCGGCCTGATGATGACCGAGCTGCTGCCGTATGCGGCGGAGGCGCCGTGGGCGATCGCCAGCCCGATCGCGGTGCTGGCGATCGCCATCCTCGCGCTGGCGCTGCTGAACGAACGCCCGCGTGCGGGGGTGTCGCCATGAACGCGCGCAACGACCTCGTCATCGAGGACCTGCATGGCGAGCGCGTCGGCCGCCTGCTCGGCGTGCGGGACCTGGCGGTCGCCAGCGCCGACGGCGTGCTGCTGCAGCCGGTGTCGTTCGAACTGCAGGCCGGCCGCGCGCTGACGCTGCTGGGCGAGACCGGTTCCGGCAAGAGCCTGCTGGCCCATGCGGTGATGGGTTCGCTGCCGCCGGGCCTGCGCGCGAGCGGCCGCCTTGCCGGGCACGGCTGGGATTGCGAGGCCAACGACATGCGCGCGCGCCGGCCGCTATGGGGCCGCGAGCTGGCGCTGCTGCCGCAGGAGCCGTGGTTCGCGCTGGACCCGCTGATGCGCGTCGATGCGCAATTGGCGGAGACCTATCGCTGGGTTGCCGGCGAATCGCGGCAGCGCGCCGCGCACCACGCCGCGCATGCGCTGCGTGCGGTCGGGCTGGGGCACGCCGCGCGTGCCTGGCCGACCGCCTTGTCCGGCGGCATGGCGCAGCGCGCGGCGTTCGCGATCACCCGGGCCGGCGATGCGCCGATCCTGATCGTCGACGAACCGACCAAGGGCCTGGACCGGATCTGGCGCGACAACCTGGTGGCGCGCCTGCGCGCGGCGCTGGAGCAGGGCTGCGCGGTGCTGACCATCACGCACGATATCGGCGTGGCGCGGGCGCTGGGCGGCGACACGATGGTGATGCTCGATGGCCGCGTGGTCGAGCGCGGCCAGACCCACGCGGTGCTGGGCGCGCCGTCGCACGACTACACGCGCGCGCTGATCGCCGCCGAGCCCGCGGCATGGCCGCGCCGGGCGATGCCTGCCACGGGTGGTGAAGTGCTGCGCGCCAGCGGCCTGAGCAAGCGTTTCGGCGACCATCTGCTGTTCGACGGACTCGACCTGACGCTGCACGCCAGCGAACGCGTGGCGGTCACCGGACCGAGCGGCAGCGGCAAATCGACGCTGGGCAATGTGCTGCTCGGCCTTGCGCGGCCGGATCGCGGCAGCGTGCGCCGGGCCGACGGCATCGCGCGGGTTCGCTACCAGAAGCTCTACCAGGACCCGGCCGGCGCGTTCGCGCCGCACGTACCGCTGGGCCGCGCGCTGCACGACCTGATCGCGCTGCACCGGCTCGAACGCGCGCCGCTGCGGCCCTGGATGGAACGGCTCGGACTTTCCCCCGATCTGCTGGAACGGTTGCCGGGCGCGGTGTCCGGCGGCGAACTGCAGCGCTTCGCCTTGCTGCGCGCGCTGCTGCTGCGGCCCGCCTTCCTGTTCGCCGACGAGCCGACCTCGCGGCTCGATCCGGTCACGCAGCGCAATACCATCGACCTGATCGTCGAGGCGGCGCAGGAGTCGGACTGCGCGCTGATGCTGGTCACGCACGATCCCGATCTCGCCGCGAACGTGGCGGCGCGCACGCTGGCGTTCTGACGGGCATTCCGACGCGCGTCTTGACGAATACGGCGCCCCGAGGGGCGCCGTGCGGTCACCTCTGCGTCGAGGATCGTCGATCGAAGCGGTCGATCGAAGCGGTCGATCGAAGCGGTCGATCGAAGCGGGTCGATCTACGCGGTCATTCGAAGCGGGCGATCGAAGCCGGTTACTCGAAGCCGGTCAATCGAAGATCTCGTGCCAGATGCTCTTCTTGCGATAGTGCTTCTGCTCGCGGTAGCGGTCGTCGTCGCGGTAGGCGCGCTGGTCATAACCGCGGTCGTAGCCGCGCGGATCGACCGGCCGTTGCGGCGCGGCGGCCTGGGGCGCCTGCGCGACCGGCGCCTGTTCGGCCGCGGCACGCTCCAGGATCTTGTCGAGCTCGCCGCGATCGAGCCACACGCCGCGGCATTTCGGGCAGTAGTCGATCTCGACGCCCTGGCGTTCGGCCATCACCAGCGTGGTCTCGGTACAGACGGGACATTGCATCGCAGCTCTCCTTGATTGCGTGTTCAACGGCTAACGGCTGTCAGACCGTCGTCCGCCGGCTTGGTTCGGCAGCACGGATTCCCGCTGCCCGCTTGACGGGCCGTATGGGGCTCATCTGAATCTTCAAGTTCGGCTTGATGATTCGTACAGAACTTTTCGTTTCCGGAAGGCCCGGCCGCTGGGCGATAGTTTGCGCTGCTTGACGATCACATACAGGAGCGCGGCATGTCAGCCGAATCGAAATCGAAGTCACACATTGCCCACCTCGACGGACGGCCCGCCTCGGCGGCGGACCTGGCGCCGCTTGCCTTCGCCGGTTATGCCCACTTCACCGCCATGCAGGTGCGAAGCGGCCGGATTCGCGCCCTGGACCTGCATCTGTCCCGCCTGCGAGCGGCATCGATGGCGCTGTTCGGCACGGCGCTGTCCGACGAAGCGGTGCGGGACCGCTTGCGGGCGGCGCTGCGGGCGAGCCCCGCCGATCTGTCGTTGACCGCGACGGTGTATTCGCCGGAAGGGGAATTCACGGCGCGCGGCACGGGCGCGCCCCGATTGCTGATCCGGACCGGGCCGCCTTCGTCGGGGCCGACAGGGCCGCTCGCGCTGGATACGGTCGAGCATGAGCGGGTGCTTCCCGGCATCAAGCACGTCGGCGAAATCGCCAAGACGTACTACCTGCGGCAGGCCGTCGAACAGGGCTTCGACGATGCGGCCTTCGTCGACCGCCAGGGGTGGCTCAGCGAGGGCACCATCTGGAACCTCGCGTTCTGGGATGGCGAGGCGGTGGTGTGGCCGGAAGCGCGGATGCTGACCGGCACCACCATGGGCATTCTTCGGCGTCAGCTGGACCGCCTCGGCATCGCGCAGCGCACGCGCGAGGTCAGGCTCCCCGACCTGCCTTCGCTCGGCGGCGCGGTCGTGATGAACTCATGGACGCCCGGCGTGCCGGTACGGCGCATCGGCGAGGTGCCGATCGCCGCTGCGCCGGATTTCGTCGCGCTGCTGCATCGGGCCTACGAGATGGAGCACGCGGTGGCGCCGTGAGGCGTCTCACCGCTTCGGCCTGTGCCTCGGGCCGTTGCAGCAGCCACACTGCTCCGGCTCACCGCTCCGCCGACGCCCTTGTTCAATGCGCCGGTCCAATGCACCGGCTCAATGCCTCAGCTCAATGCATCGGCTCACTGCTTCGGAATCCCCGCCAGCGTGGCGGCCGCCGACCAGCGCTTGATCTCGTCGAGCTGGAACTTGCGCAACACGTCGGCGCCGCCGGCGAAGATCTGGCCGTTGGTGCGGCCGATGAACTCCGCGGCCTCCTTGCTGTTGAAGATCTCGACCGCGGCGCGGCTGAGCTTGTCGACGATCGGCTTGGGCGTATGGGCCGGCGCGAACAGCGAGACCCAGTTGATCATGTAGTAGTCCTTGAAGCCTAGTTCCTGCAGCGTCGGCACATTGGGCTGCACGTCCAGCCGCTTGTCGCCGGTGACCGCCAGGATGCGCGTCTTGCCGGTCTGCGCCAGCGCCGCCGCGGCGGTGTAGTCCGACAGCGCGAAGTCGACCTGGCCGCCGGCGAGGTCCGCCACCGCCGGTGCCGCGCCCTTGTACGGAATCGCCACCGCCTTGACGCCGGCCTGCTTCAGGAACAGCTCGGTGGCGATCTGGTACGAGGCCGAGCCCGAGCCGTAGCTCAGCTTCCCCGGCCGCGCCTTGCCGTCGCGGATCAGGTCCTGCACCGTGCGGTACGGCGAACTGGCCGGCACCGACAGCACCATCGCGCCGTAATAGAGCCGCGCCACCGGCGCGAAGTCCTTGACCGGATCGTAGGGCAGCGATTTGAACTGCACCGCGTTGGTCGCCATCGGCGAGTTGCTGGCGACGAACAGCGTGTAACCGTCCGGGTCCGCGCGCGCCACCGCCTGCGCCGCGATGAAGCTGTTGGCGCCCGGCCGGTTCTCGACCACGAAGGGCTGGCCGAAGCGCGCCTCGAGCTTCTGCGCGAGGAAGCGCGCGGTGCTGTCCGAACCGGTGCCGGGCGGGAAGGACACCACGATCTTGACCGGCTTGGCGGGATAGCCGGCGGCATCGGCCGCCGCATCGGCGGCCCGCGCCGGCGAGGGCAACAGCATCGCCAGCACGGCCATCGAGCCCGTGGCCAGCGACACCAGCCGCGCAACGGTCCATTTGTTCATCGAATCATCACGCATCGCTCTGTCTCCTTGCGGACGGTGTGACCCCGCCCTGTCGAACCAGGCCACAGCCTAAGCGCCGAGCGGCAGCGAGGGCAACTGTCCCGCGGACATATCGCTTATGCGCGGGACGTATGGAACGCTTCTCCGCTTGCGAACGCGCAGGCGTGCACAAGGGTCCACCGGATTTTTGTTATGCCGCCGCCGCGATGGGCGGCCCCTGTCCGCGTCGCTAAGCTGCCTCCCATCGCTGCATCGACGAACGCAGCACACCAATCGACAGGAGGGGAAGTGGACACGGCCAGCCAGATCGTGATTCGACCGGCGCAGCCCGATGGGGACCTGGCGCCATTGCGGGCGCAGGTACGCGCCTTTCTCGCCGAGACCGTCGGCGACCGGCCGCCGCAGAAGCGCGCGCAGAGCTGGTCCGGCTATGACCCCGCGTTCAGCCTCGCGCTGGGCGCCAAGGGGTGGATCGGCATGACGTGGCCGAAGGCCTTCGGCGGTCAGGAGCGCTCGATGCTGGAGCGCTATGTCGTGCTGGAGGAACTGCTGGCGGCGGGCGCGCCGGTGGGCGGCCACTGGGTCGCCGAGCGGCAGAGCGGTCCGCTGCTGATGCGCTACGCGGACCCGGAAGTGGCGCACGAGATCGTGCCCCGCATCACGCGCGGCGAGGTGCGCTTCTGCATCGGCATGAGCGAACCCGATTCGGGCTCGGACCTGGCATCGATCCGCACGCGCGGCGATCGCGTCGACGGCGGCTGGGTCGTCAACGGCACCAAGCTGTGGACCTCTAACGCGCATCGCTCGCACTACATGATCGCGCTGGTGCGCACCGACCGCAGCGCCGACGACAAGCACAAGGGCCTGTCGCAGCTGCTGATCGACATGCGCTCCGAAGGGCTGCAGGTGCGGCCGATCCGCAATCTGGCCGGCGAGGAGCATTTCAACGAAGTGGTGTTCGACAACGTCTTCGTGCCCGACCGCATGGTGATCGGCGAGCCGGGGCAGGGCTGGGCGCAGGTCACCGCCGAGCTGACCTTCGAGCGCAGCGGCCCGGAGCGCTATCTGAGCAGCTATGCGCTGCTGGCCGAGATGGTGGATCACGCCGATGCCGACGACGCGCGGCACGCGGTCGAGCTCGGCTACCTGGTGGCCGAGCTGAGCAATCTGCGGCAGATGTCGCGCGGCATCGCGGCGATGCTTCATCGCGGCGAGAACCCGCAGCTGGCGGCGGCCAACGTCAAGGATCTCGGCGCGCTGTTCGAGCAGCGCATTCCCGAGGTCGCGCACCAGCTGTTCGGCCACGAGCTGCGGCCGGACGGCTCGCCCTTCGTCGCCACCCATTGCCATCTGACCCAGACCGTGCCCTCGTTCTCCCTGCGGGGCGGCACGCGCGAAATCCTGCGGGGAATCATTACGAGAGGCCTGGGGGTCCGATGAACGAACGCGAACTGGAGCTCGAACTCGAGCAGATGCTGGCCGACAGCGCACAACGGCTGTTCGGCAACGAAGTGACCACCGCGCAGCTGGAAGCGGCCGAGCGCGGCGAATGGCAGGCGGACCTGTGGCGCACCGTCGAGGACAGCGGCCTGA
>NZ_JCBAJO010000021.1:0-42052 GCF_059772245.1 Cupriavidus sp. R6-3 | reverse complement strand
GCTGCCGACAGTCTCTTCATCGACGCGGTCCTCGCGCAGACGTACCGGCATTTCTTCGGGCCGACCTCGCAGCCCGCGGTGCCGCCGCGGCAGCAGGTGATCTCCATCGCCGCCCTGATGGAGAAGCTCAATTACCTGAAGCCGGCGGACCAGGCCCTCGTCCGGGAGGCCTTCCAGTTTTCCGACGAAGCCCACCTCGGGCAGTACCGGCAGAGCGGCGAGCCGTACATCACGCATCCGGTGGCGGTCGCCGAGCTGTGCGCCGAGTGGAAGCTCGATGCGCAATCGATCATGGCGGCGCTGCTGCACGACGTGATCGAGGACCAGGGCATCACCAAGAGCGAGCTGGCCGAGAAGTTCGGTCCCAAGGTCGCCGAACTGGTCGATGGCCTGACCAAGCTGGACAAGCTCGAATTCCAGAGCCGCGAGCAGGCGCAGGCGGAGAGCTTCCGCAAGATGCTGCTGGCGATGGCGCGCGACGTGCGCGTGATCCTGGTCAAGCTGGCGGACCGCACGCACAACATGCGGACGCTGGACTTCGTGCCGCCGGAGAAGCGCCGGCGCATCGCGCTGGAAACGATGGAGATCTACGCGCCGATCGCGCATCGGCTCGGCCTGAACAGCACCTATCGCGAGCTGCAGGAACTGTCGTTCAAGGTCGGCTCGCCGTTCCGCTACGCCACGCTGGAGAAGGCCGTCAGGGCCGCGCGCGGCAATCGGCGCGAGGTGGTCTCGCGCATCCTCGAGGCCGCGCAGAGCGCGCTGGCCAACGCGGGCATCGTCGCCGAGCTGTCCGGCCGCGAGAAGACGCTGTACAGCATCTACCGCAAGATGCACGACAAGCAGCTGTCGTTCTCGCAGGTGCTCGACGTGTACGGCTTTCGCGTCGTGGTCGAGACGCAGATGCACTGCTACATGGCGCTCGGCGCGCTGCATGGGCTGTACAAGCCGATGCCGGGCAAGTTCAAGGACTACATCGCGATCCCGAAGATCAACGGCTACCAGTCGCTGCATACGACGCTGGTGGGTCCCTTCGGCACGCCGGTCGAATTCCAGATCCGCACGCGCGAGATGCACCAGATCGCCGAGGCCGGCGTCGCGGCGCACTGGATGTACAAGCACCACGCCGACCAGATCAACGACATCCAGCAGCAGGCGCACCAGTGGCTGCAGTCGCTGCTCGATATCCAGAGCCAGACCGGCGATTCGCAGGAATTCCTCGAGCACGTCAAGATCGACCTGTTCCCGGACGCGGTCTATGTGTTCACGCCGAAGGGCCATATCCGCGCGCTGCCGCGCGGCGCCACGGCGCTCGACTTCGCCTATGCGGTGCACAGCGACCTGGGCAACCAGTGCGTCGCGGTCAAGATCAACAACGAGCTGCTGCCGCTGCGCACGGAGCTCAAGAGCGGCGATATCGTCGAGGTCATCACCGCCCCGTATTCGAAGCCCAATCCTGCCTGGCTGTCGTTCGTGCGTACCGGCAAGGCGCGTGCGGCGATCCGCCACTATCTGAAGACCACCAAGCTCGACGAGGCGATCCAGCTCGGCGAGCGCCTGCTGGAGCAGGCCGCGCGCCAGCTCGGCATCGACCTGAAGGCGGTGCCGCAGCCGGTGTGGGAGCGGATGATCCAGTGGACCGGCAACAAGCAGCGCGACGACATCTTCGCCGACCTGGCGCTGGGACGGCGCGTGCCGGCAGTGGTCGCCAAGCGCATGGAGATCCTGCTGCAGGAGCTGTCGGGCGACTTCGATACCGCGCTGATGGCGGCGGTGCAGACCTTCGCCAGCGAGGACGCGCCCGCGGTGCCGATCACCGGCGACGAGGGCATGTCGATGATCTTCTCGGCGTGCTGCCGGCCGATTCCCGGCGACTCGATCGTCGGGTATCTCGGCAAGGGCGAAGGGCTGCAGATCCATGTGCAGGATTGCAAGGTGGCCAAGCGGCTGCACAGCAAGGATCCGGAGCACTGGATCGAGGTCATGTGGGCGAACAAGACCACGCGCGCCTTCGATGTCTCGATCAAGGTGCTGGTGCGCAACGTCAAGGGCATCGTCGCGCGGGTGGCCGCGGACCTGACCGCCGCCGACGCCAACGTCGCGCACGTCGCGATGGAGCACCAGGACAACGGGCGGCAGGAAGCGACCTACATGCAGTTCGTGATCCAGGTCCACGACCGCCTGCACCTGGCCAACGTGATGCGGGCCCTGCGCCGCAACACCGACGTCATCCGCATCTTCCGCGACCGCAACGACGGCTGACGCGCCGCCGGCAGCGGCGAGGCGCCAGGCCTCAGGCCTCAGGCCTCGCCGCGCTTCGGATAGCGGACTTCCAGAATATCGATCTGTTCGATGCCGTTGGGCGTGCGCAGCGGCACGGTATCGCCTTCGCGGGCCTTGATCAGCGCCTTGGCGATCGGCGAGATCCAGCTGACCCGGTGCGCGTCCAGATCGACCTCGTCCATGCCGACGATGGTGATGGTGTTTTCCTCGCCGGACTGGTTGGCGTAGGTCACCGTCGCGCCGAAGAAGATCTGGTCGTTGTCGCCCTGCAGCGAGGGGTCGACCACCTCGGCCTTGTCGAGCCGGCGGGTCAGGAAGCGGATGCGGCGATCGATCTCGCGCAGGCGCTTCTTGCCATAGAGATAGTCGCCGTTCTCGGAACGATCGCCGTTCGACGCGGCCCACGAGACGATCTGCACGATCTCGGGGCGCTCGACATCGATCAGGTGCATCAGCTCGTCGCGCAGCCGCTGGTAGCCCTGCGCCGTGATGTAGTTCTTGGTGCCGGCCGGCAGCGGCGTCGCGCCTTCCGGGAGGTCGTCGTCTTCGTCGTCCGACGGTTCTTTGACAAAAGCCTTGCTCATGGTACGGATCACTTCCAGGTGGGCAGACATTATAGGAACAGCGGCCGGCGAGGGTGACGCGGAAAAAGATGGTGCAGGGGCTTCCCAAAAACAAAAAACGCGATATAATCTCTTTCTCGCGTGCGGCTGTAGCTCAGTTGGATAGAGTACTTGGCTACGAACCAAGGGGTCGTGGGTTCGAATCCTGCCAGCCGCGCCACCTACATGCAGTACGAACGGCTTGGAGAGTTCTCTCTCCAAGCCGTTTTTGTTTTGGGGTGTCGGTGTCGGTGTCGGTGTCGGTGTCGGTGTCGGTGTCGGTGTCGGTGTCGGTGTCGGTGTCGGTGTCGGTGTCGGTGTCGGTGCTTGGATTCAGCGTAGATGCTTCGGTTCGGCATTGGCCCTTCATTTGGGCGTTGGCCCTTCGGCCGGGCGTCTCGGCACCTTCGCGCTCTGGCTTCTTGTCCCGGCGCTTCGGCTCCGCCATTCTCCGACAGCCACGTCAGTCTCCCTCGCATTGCGTGCACCGGATGGCCGGCCTAGCCTGAACCTGTGTACCCGAGCAATGCAGGAGGCGCGATGCATGACGACGACTGGCGTGTCGAGGACTATCGCGGCATGGACGTCTATGTGCTGGTGTCCGAGCGACAGGGCGGGGGGTCGCCTGGCTGGGCCTACGAGGTCCGCATCGGCCAGGAAGGAGGCGACCCGAGCGATGCCGGCGATGTCGAGATGATCTCCAGCGGCGACCAGGTCTTTGCGACCCGCCATGCCGCGGAGGTCGCGGCGTTCAGCGCGGGCTATGCGCGCGTGGATCGTATTCTTGGGCCGGAGTCCTGAAGCTGGCAGTCGCGGTCGCAGTCGCAGTCACGGTCACGGTCACGGTCACGGTCGCAGTGTGATCGTGGCCGTGGTCGTGGTAGTCGCGGCGCGGGCGATGCCGCCGATCATGTCACGTTGTGATGGATTGGCGCCTGGCGCCCGAGATTGACGCCGACAATAATGCTTGCAATGGCGGCGCGATTGCTGCATAATGTTGTTCTTCCAGACGCGGGGTGGAGCAGTCTGGCAGCTCGTCGGGCTCATAACCCGAAGGTCGCAGGTTCAAATCCTGCCCCCGCAACCAAATTCCCGAGATGTCGCCGTGATTCACGGCAAAACGCACGATCCCCGGTCCTTGAACCAGGTACCGTGCGGACATCTCAGCGGCACGCAGTATCTCTCACGCAGTACCCCCAGTACTCCCGCAATCATCCCCTCTCCGCAGTACCGCCTTCCGCGCAGTACCGTCTTCCGCGCCCGTCTTCCGATATCCCGGCAAACTCGGATATCACCGTTTCCGATCCGCTGGCGCCTTGCCGTGCCCGTGTTCCGCGCCTACCCCGCGGAACCGCCCGCCAGCGCCAGCGCCTGCTCGAAGGTCTCGCGTATCGCCGGCTGATCTTCGCGCTCAG
This sequence comes from Cupriavidus sp. R6-3, assembly GCF_059772245.1. Lineage (NCBI taxonomy): Bacteria > Pseudomonadati > Pseudomonadota > Betaproteobacteria > Burkholderiales > Burkholderiaceae > Cupriavidus > Cupriavidus sp. R6-3. The sequence goes on along the minus strand of NZ_JCBAJO010000021.1, from coordinate 37,752 downwards.
CGGCTTCGGCGCGCTCGCGCAGCCGAGCGACCAGCACCTGCAGGTTGTTGCCGACCGGCGCGGTCTTGCTGGCGTCGCATTCGCTGACCGCCTCGGTCATCAACTGCTGCAGTTCCTCACCGACATCGGCGCCGTCGAACGCGCTGACCGACAGCGCCGAGATGCGCTCGAGGTAAAGGTTGACCAGCGCTTCGTCGTGTACCGGTTCGGGCATGTCCATCTCGGCCTCCGTGCTGTGGGTTGGCGGTGTGATGTCCATTCTAGTGGCGCCCCCCGGCAGGCTGCTGTCGGGACGTCGCCTACAGCGCGCCTGTCCGAGGGACGGTCCGGAGGTCATTGCGCGTCGTCAACCCTCGGGGCGGTCGCGCGCCGGAAAACCCGGCAGCGCGATGCGCGGGCGCGCGGCCTTCAGCGCGCGGGTGGGCCACAGCACGTAATTGGTATGCGGGTCGAGCGGCTTGCCGAAGTACGACACCCACACCTGCACGCCGTGCTCGGTCTCGGCGATGATCGCGGCCACCGCGCGCGCGGCGACCGACGGCGACTTCAGCAGTTCGGCCAGCGCCTCGACGCCCTGGACGACGTGGTGCTTGACTCCCTGGAACCATGCGTACTGCCGCATGGCGGACAACAAACGCTTTGTCATTGTCTGTGCGTCTCCGTTGGAAATGAGAATGAGAACCACGTGTCTGACTGTGGCGCTCGCGCTTCGTTCAGCCCGAATGTCGGGCGCTTTTCTATCGCCGGCCAGGATCGATTCGTGGCGCCAGGCGATGCCCGATGCGAACGGCGCCGTTCTCCCTGCGGCCCGCCGCGGAATTGACAGCCCGGCGCCGTTTGCCGTAGCTTCGGTCGCATGGGCGGCGCGCCCACGGCCGTCGCCGCCGGGTCCCCGAAGGGGCGACTCTCATCATCCCGCAAGGAGCTGCCGATGACCGAGGACATGCTGATGCAACTGATGGTGGAGGTCGAGAAGGAAGATCCGATCGACTATGCCAATCTGCCGTTCGACGACGGCGCGCTGCGCTCCCTGGTCTGCCGCCTGGTGGCCGAGCGCTCGCAGGCGATGGAAGCGGCCGGCATGCCGGTCGACGCGGTGCTGGCCACGATGTGGGCGTCGACCGCCAAGCTGGTCCTCGAGAACATGGTGCTGAACGCGCGCCTGCTGACCCTGCAGGGCGCGCCCGACGATGCCCGCGCGCTGATCGAGCGCATCGCCCGGCAGTCCCGCGGCAACCGCTGATTTCGCCTCTCCTGCGCCGGGCCTGCCGTTTAGGTAAACTACGGTCCTTCATACCTCATCGTGTGCCTTCGCCCGCACGGCGGCAGGCTCGCACGAGGCAGTTCAGGGAGAGTTCGAGGTGGTCAAGTGGATCATTGTCGCGGCCTATCTCGGCGCGATTCTGTATGTGCATTTCCGCGGCAAGGTGCGCCTGCGTATCTGGCGGCAGCTGCTGGATCATTCGGCGCTGGTGGCGCCGGTCAATTGCTTCATGTACGCCTTCTCGGGCGTCCCGCGCACCCCGTACATCCCGGTGGAGCGCTTCCCGGAGCTGGAGAAGCTGCGCGCCGCCTGGCCCGAGATCCGCGACGAGGGGCTGGCGCTGGCCGCGATGCGCAAGATCAAGGCCGCCGAGAAGAACGACGACGCCGGCTTCAATTCCTTCTTCAAATACGGATGGAAGCGCTTCTACCTGAAGTGGTACGAGGCGCATCACCCGTCGGCCGAGCAACTGTGCCCGCGCACGGTCGCGCTGCTGCGTGAGTTGCCGTTCGTCAAGGCCGCGATGTTCGCCGAGCTGCCGCCGGGCGGCAAGCTCAATCCCCACCGCGATCCCTTTGCCGGTTCGCTGCGCTACCACCTTGGGCTGGCGACGCCGAACGACGATCGCTGCTTCATCGAGGTCGACGGCGAGCGGCACAGCTGGCGCGATGGGCAGGGCGTGGTGTTCGACGAGACCTATCTGCACTGGGCCGAGAACCGCAGCGACCAGAACCGGCTGATCCTGTTCTGCGACATCGAGCGGCCGATGCGCTATGGCTGGGCCGGCAAGGTCAACCGCTGGCTGGGCCGCAAGGTCATGAGCGCGGCCAGTTCGCCGAACGACGAGAACGACCAGACCGGCATGATCAACAAGCTGTTCCGCATCGTCTGGCTGGGCGGGCAGTATCGCCGTCGCCTGAAGGCGTGGAACCGCCAGGTCTATTACGTGGTCAAGTTCGGCCTGATCGCCGCCGGCGTCGCGCTCATCGTCTTCCTGTAAGCCGGCAGGCTTGCAGGCCTTAAAGCCTGGAACAGCCCTGCAACAGGTCTGCAAGCCATCGCTGCACGGACTGCAAGGACTGCACGGACTGCACGGACTGCACGGACTGCACGGACTGCACGGACTGCACGGACGCGGTGCCCCCGGCACCGCGTTCCACCCCTCCCGCTAGCGCGGCTCCGGTCGCGCCACCCCCTGCGCCACCACCCGGGCCACCACGCCGGCCAGCTTCCGATACGCCTGTTCCAGTGCAGTCGAGCGGGGCGCGCCGATATTGATCCGCAGGCAATGGTCGAAGCGGCTCGAGTTGGAAAAGACCACGCCGGGCATCACCCGCACGCCGGCCTCGAGCGCCTGCTCGAACACCGCCTCCGACGACAGCCGGTCCGGCAATTCCACCCATAGATGCATGCCGCCCTGCGGCGCCGACAGCCGCGTGCCGGCCGGAAACAGGGCCGCGATCGTCTCGGCGGCCCAATGCCGCTGATGGCGCAGCCGCGCGCGCAGGCGCCGCAGGTGCCGGTCGACATCGCCCGATGCCATCAGTTCGGCCACGGCGATCTGCGACAGCAGCTCATTCGGCCGCGACTGGCTGAACTTCAGCATCTCGACCCGAGCCTGCCATTTGCCGGCGGCAATCCAGCCCAGCCGCATGCCGGGCGCCAGATTCTTGTGCAGCGACGCGCAGTAGATCACGTTGCCGCCGCGGTCCCACGCCTTGGCGGCGGCCAGCGGCGCATCGTCGTCGGCCAGCGTGGAGAAGCAGTCGTCCTCGATCAGCGCGATGCCGCGCGCCTCGCACCATTGCACCAGCCGGGCCTTGTTCGCGTCCGGCATGATGCTGCCCTGCGGATTCTGCAGGTTCGGCACCACCACCACCGCCCGAATGTTGTCGTAGGTCTGCGCCGCCAGCTCCAGCGCTTCCAGCGACAGGCCGGTCTGCGGACTGCACGGGACTTCGAGCGCGCGCATGCCCAGACTTTCGAGGATCTGCAGCAGCCCGTAATAGGTCGGCGATTCGACCGCAATGACATCGCCCGGGCCGGCGACCGCGCGCAAGGCCAGGTTCAGCGCCTCGGTGCAGCCGTGCGTGATGGCGATCTGCTCGGGGGCCAGCGTCATGCGGGCCTGAAGTGCCTGGCGCGCCAGCGCGGCGCGCAGTGCCGGATGCCCGTCGGGCTCGACCGCGCTGCCCAGCAGATTGGGATGGCGGCGCAGCGCACGGCCGGCTGCCTGGCGCAACGCTTCGACCGGATAGAGCTCGGGGGGCGCGCAGGCGCCGGCCAGATTGACCGCGTCGGGATACCGACGGCCGCGCGCGATGATGGCCGAGATACGGGCGTGGATGCCGACGTACTGCGCGGGATCGGGCAGCGAGGCCGAGGGTTCGGCGATCGGCGTGCCCTGCGGCGCCGGCGGCCGCACGAAGTAGCCGGAGCGCGGACGCGCTTCGAGCAGCCCTTGCGCCTCCATCTCCCGGCACGCCTGCAGCGCGGTCGACAGGCTGACGCCGTGGCGCTCCATCAGGGCCCGTATCGAGGGCATCCGCTCGCCTGGCAGCAGCGTGCCCGCGGCGATGGCTTGCCGATAGTGGCCGGCGAGTTGGCGGTACAGCGGGGCGGAGTCCATGCGGCATGGTGGCGCATCCGGCCGATGCGCAACAGATACAGAAAAGTTTCGGCCGTATCGTAACAGAGCGAAGGATGGGGCTCTGTTCTGCTGTCCGTTCCGGTGCGGTGTGCCTGCCGCGCCGCGACGGCGGCCGGTACGCTGCGTTCATTCGATTGCTGCGCTGACTTGCGCCACTGACCGCGCCACTGATCGCGCCACTGATCGCGGTACTGATCGCGGCACTGATCGCGGTACTCCCGATACCGGCCGGTCTTTCCCGCTGTGTCGGTGACACGCAGACGCAGCCGAACCTGCCGAGGCCATCATGTCCATCCTCTCCCTGCTGCCCCATCCCATCTACCTGCACCGCGCGCTGACGCTGCGCGCCGGGCAATCGTTCGCCTTCCATGCCAAAGCCGGCACCGAGCTGCATGTCACGGATGGCGACGTGGAATTGATCGAGCCGCCGCTGCTGCTGGCCGAGACGCTGCACTGGCCGCGGCGGCCGCTGCCGCCGGGCAGCGTGGTCGCGCTGTCCCGCTCCGGCTGGTTCACCCTGCGAGCGCGGCGCGATACCGCGGTGCGGCTGCGCCAGCGTACCCGGGTATTCTCGCGGACCCGTATCGCGCGCATACTTTCCGGCTGGCGCCGCCGGCGCCTCGCGCATTGAAGCCGAGCCGACACCTTTCCCTTCGAAGTTCGTACGTCTTTCCCTGCAAGGAGTGCTGTCCCATGACGCAATTGGCCATCTCGTTCACCGATGTCGTGGAGGCGCATCGCCGCATCAGTGGCGTCGCGCACCATACGCCGGTGCTGACTTCGGCCACCGCCGACGCGCAGACCGGCGCGCGGCTGTTCTTCAAGTGCGAGAACCTGCAGCGCATGGGCGCCTTCAAGTTTCGCGGCGGCTACAACGCGATCGCGCAGCTGTCCCCCGAGCAGCGCGCCGCCGGTGTCGCGGCGTTTTCTTCGGGCAACCACGCGCAGGCGATCGCGCTGTCGGCGCGGCTGTTCGGCACCCGCGCGGTGATCGTGATGCCCAAGGACGCGCCCGCAGCCAAGATCGCCGCGACGCGCGGCTATGGCGGCGAAGTCGTGCTGTACGACCGCTATACCGAGGACCGCCAGGAAATCAGCCAACGGCTGGCCCGCGAGCAGGGGCTGACGCTGATCCCGCCGTTCGACCATCCGCACGTGATGGCCGGGCAGGGCACCGCCGCCAAGGAGCTGTTCGAGCAGGCCGGCCCGCTCGACGTGCTGCTGGTGCCGCTGGGCGGCGGCGGGCTGCTGTCGGGCAGCGCAGTGGCCGCGCGGGCCATGCATCCCGGCTGCAAGATCATCGGCGTCGAGCCGGAAGCGGGCAACGACGGCCAACAGAGCCTGCGCGCCGGACGCATCGTCGAGATCCGCACGCCGGACACCATCGCGGACGGCGCGCAGACCCATCATCTGGGCCACTACACCTTCCCGGTGCTGCAGCAGCTGGTCGACGACATCGTCACGGTCAGCGATGCCCAGCTGGTGGAGGCGATGCGCTTCTTTGCCGGCCGCATGAAGCTGGTGGTCGAGCCCACCGGCTGCCTCGGCGCCGCCGCGGCCTTCGCGGGCAAGGCGCCGATCGCCGGCAAGCGGGTCGGCATCATCCTGTCCGGCGGCAATGTCGACATGGCGCGCTACGCCGCGCTGCTGGGGCAGGTGCCGGCGCAGGACTGACGATCTTCCGGGGCGGGGCGTGGCGGCCGCCGCAAGGGGCCGCCGCGGCCGAAAGGCTTTAGAATTGCGGTCCGGCCATCGGACCCGCCGTTCGGCCGCCGAATACATTGCCCCCCATGCTACGCCTCAGTGAACTCAAGCTCCCCCTCGACCATTCAGAAAGTGACCTGGAGGCCGCCGTCCGTGCGCGGCTGATCGAGATCGGGGTCAAGGGCGACGGCATGGTGTCCTTCACCGTGTTCCGCCGCGCGCACGACGCGCGCAAGCGTTCCGATATCAAGCTGACCTACATCGTCGATATCGAGGTAAAGGACGAGGAGGCGGCGCGCAAGCGCATGGCCGGCAAGCCGAACTGGAGCGTGACGCCGGACATGACGTACCGCTTCGTCGCGCAGGCGCCGCAGCATGCGACGACGCCGCGTCCGGTGGTGATCGGCATGGGCCCGTGCGGTCTGCTGGCCGGGCTGATCCTCGCGCAGATGGGCTTCCGCCCGATCATCCTGGAGCGCGGCAAGGAAGTGCGCGAGCGCACCCGCGACACCTTCGGGCTGTGGCGCAAGAGCGTGCTCAATCCCGAGTCCAACGTGCAGTTCGGCGAGGGCGGCGCCGGCACCTTCTCGGACGGCAAGCTCTACAGCCAGATCAAGGACCCGAAGCACTACGGCCGCAAGGTGCTGCACGAGTTCGTCAAGGCCGGCGCGCCGGAGGACATCCTGTTCAAGGCGCGGCCGCACATCGGCACGTTCCGGTTGGTCAAGATGGTGGAGAACATCCGCGCCGAGATCTTCGCGCTCGGCGGCGAGATCCGCTTCGGCACGCGCGTCGACGACATCGACATCGATGGCGGCCGCGTGCGCGGACTGCAGCTGTCCAATGGCGACTATCTGCCGTGCGAGCAGGTCGTGCTGGCGGTGGGTCACAGCGCGCGCGACACCTTCGAGATGCTGTACCGCCGCGGCGTGTTCATGGAGGCCAAGCCGTTCTCGCTGGGTTTCCGCATCGAACATCCGCAGGGCATGATCAACCGCAGCCGCTTCGGCAAATTCGCCGGCAACAAGCTGCTGGGCGCGGCCGACTACAAGATCGTCCACCACTGCAGCAACGGCCGTTCGGTATACAGCTTCTGCATGTGCCCGGGCGGCACCGTGGTGGCGGCCGCTTCCGAGCCGGGGCGTGTGGTGACCAACGGCATGAGCCAGTACAAGCGCGCCGAGCGCAATGCCAATGCCGGCATCGTCGTCGGCATCACGCCCGACGACTATCCGGGCGGACCGCTGGCCGGGATCGACTTCCAGCGCCATTGGGAGGAACGCGCCTTCGAACTGGGCGGGCGCAACTACTGCGCGCCGGGCCAGCTGGTCGGCGACTTCCTGGCGCGGCGGCCGTCGACCGCGCTCGGCACGGTCGAGCCGTCGTACAAGCCGGGCGTGACGCCGACCGATCTGAGCACCGCGCTGCCCGACTACGTGATCGAGGCGATTCGCGAGGCGCTGCCGGCGTTCGAGCGCCAGGTGCCCGGCTTCGCGATGGACGACGCCGTGCTGACCGGCGTCGAAACGCGGACCTCGTCGCCGCTGCGGATCCGCCGCAAGGACGACTACCAGAGTGTCAATGTCGCAGGCCTTTATCCGGCCGGCGAAGGCGCGGGCTACGCGGGCGGCATCTATTCCGCGGCGATCGACGGCATCGAGGTCGCCGAGGCGGTCGCGCTCGATATCGTCAGCCGGGTCGGCAAGGCGGCCTGAGCCATGTCGCCGTCGGAGCAGCAGGCGATCCTCGACGCCACGCGCCACTGGCTGACGCGCGCGGTGATCGGGCTCAATCTGTGCCCGTTCGCCAAGAGCGTCCACGTCAAGGAACAGATCCGCTACGTGGTCTGCGAGGCGGCCGATGCCGAGGCGCTGCTGGACACGCTGGAGGCCGAGCTGAAGGGGCTGGCGCAGGCCGATCCCGCGCGCATCGATACCACGCTGCTGATCGTCCCCCGGATGCTGGCGGACTTCGCCGACTACAACGATTTCCTCTATCTGGCCGAGCGCCTGCTCGACAGCCTCGGGCTGGCCGGCGTGCTGCAGATCGCCAGCTTCCACCCGCAATACCAGTTCGCCGGCACCGACGCCGACGATATCGAGAACTACACCAACCGCGCGCCGTATCCGATCCTGCATCTGCTGCGCGAAGACAGCATCGCGCGCGCGGTCGAGGCCTTTCCCGACGCGGCGGACATCTACGAGCGCAACGAGGAAACCATGCGCCGGCTCGGCCACGAAGGCTGGCGGCGCTGGATGGCGGGCGACGAGCCGCGGTAGGTGCGACGCGGTGGGTGCGGCGCGGCAGGTGTGACGCAATGTGTGACGCAACAACTGCGACACAGTGGGCGCGATGCCCAGATCCCAGATGCGAGTGAGCGCGCCCCGGTGAATCTCAGGCGGGCGTAAAGAACCGCTCGCGCATTTCCTCCAGCCCAAGCGTTTCGAGGACGTGGGCCAGCCGCTCGGCGGGCCGCCGGCGCGGCAGGTCCTTGTACTGGGCGACGATCAGCTCGTTCTTCATCGAGTGTTCCCACCCGACCAGCTCGGTCACCGTGACCTGATAGCCGTGCGCTTCCAGCTGCAGGCAGCGCAGCACGTTGGTGACCTGGCTGCCGAATTCGCGCGTATGCAGCGGATGGCGCCAGATCTCGGTCAGCGGATTGCCCAGCGTCTTTGACTTGTTCCTGCGCAGCACGGCGGCGACCTCGGCCTGGCAGCAGGGCACCACCACGATGTATTTGGCGCGCTTGGTCAGCGCGAAGCGGATCGCGTCGTCGGTCGCGGTATTGCAGGCATGCAGCGCCGTGACCATGTCGACCGTGGCGGGTAGCCGCTCCGAGGTGATCGACTCCGCCACCGACAGGTTCAGGAACGACATGCCCGGAAAACCGAGCCGCTCGGCGAGCGCGGTGGACGAGCGCACCAGTTCCTCGCGCGTTTCGATGCCGTAGATATGCGAGCGGTCCTGCTGCGTCTTGAAAAACAGATCGTAGAGGATGAAGCCGAGATACGACTTGCCGGCGCCATGGTCGACCAGCGTCAGGTCGGCATGGTCGCGCTTGAGGTCCTGCAGCAGCGGCTCGATGAACTGATAGAGGTGGTAGACCTGCTTCAGCTTGCGGCGGCTGTCCTGGTTCATCTTGCCGTCGCGGGTCAGGATATGGAGTTCCTTGAGCAGCTCGATCGACTGGCCGGGACGGATTTCGTGGGTGTTCGACATGGGATACGGCGGGGTTGGCCCGGGTCCCGAAGCGCCGCGTCTGGGGAGCGGCGAGGGCCCGGGCGGGCAGGGCGACAGTTTACCGGAAGGCGTCCCGAAAAAATTTTCCTAAAGTTTTGCCGAAATCCGCCGTAGGTGACGGACAGGCGGCATGCCGACTCGGGTGCCGCCCCGACAACAACGATAAATCAAAGGCAGACGGCTGGAGGACGCGATGGGCGACGTAGCAGCTTCGGTTGTACGGGTGTGGGTGGAGAACACGGACAAGTCCGTGCGGGCGCGGTACGAGCCGCCGGCGGAGGCCGATAGGGCCGATAGGGCCGATAGGGCCGATGGGGCCGATGGGGCCGATAGGGCCGATAGGGCCGATAGGGCCGATGGGGCCGGGGGGCCGCCCGATCGCGCTGCCTTGATGGCGGCCCTCGAGGCCCAGGGCTGGGCGCAAGCGAAGCTCGATGAGCAGGCTATCGCGGCCTTCCTGCTGACCTGCCATCGCGATGGCGCGCCGGCCGAGGCGGTGATCGGCGAGCTGGTCGACGGCTATTTCGAGATCGACATCGATGCCGATTCGCTGACGGTGCGGCTGACGCTATGGCCGCCGGAGGGCGGCCGCGCGGTGCAGCCCAACGACGTCCGTATCGTGCTGGCGGGGCGCGGCATCAAGCTGTCCGTCGACGAGCCGGCGCTGGCCGAGGCCTTCGCCGCGGGGCGTTGCGACGATCTGCCGATCGTGCACGGCACGGCGCCGACGCGCGGCACGCCGGCGCGCTTCATCAACCTGCTCGAGCCGCGCCGCGGCGGCGCCGAGGACGACCGCGCCCGCATCGATTTGCGCGACCTCGGCAACCTGTTGCTGGTGCAGCCCGGCACGCATCTGATGCGGCGTATCCCGGCGGTGCCGGGCACCGCGGGGCAGGACGTGTTCGGCCGCGTGTTGCCGGCTCCCGAGGTTGCCGACACGCCGTTCGCCGAACGCCTGAACGGCGTGGCCCAGGACGCAAACGACCCCAATCTGCTGGTGGCGACGGTGGCGGGCTTGCCGTCGGTGCGCGCGCGCGGCGTCAGCGTCAACCCGGTCGTCGCGGTGGACGCGGTCGACATGCACTCCGGCAACATTGCGTTCGAAGGCACGCTGCGCGTCAGCGGCGATATCAAGACCGGCATGTCGGTCCGCGTGGCCGGCGACGTGATCGTCGGCGGCACCATCGAGGCCGCCCATGTCGAGGCAGGCGGCAATGTGGTCGTCAGCGGCGGCATCATCGGCAAGTCCGAGGGACCCCACGATCCGGCCAGCGCCGTCGCGCGGATCCAGTGCAAGGGATCGGTGCATGCCCGCTTCATCGAAAACGCCGTGGTCGAAGCCGGCACCACGGTCACCGTCGACAGCGGCATTCGCCAGAGCGATGTCGCCGCGGGCGAGACCATCACTGCGGGCGATCCAGCCGTCGGCAGCGGCAATATCACCGGCGGCCGCTGCCGCGCCTGGCATGCGGTGCGCACCGGCACGCTCGGCGCGCCGGCCGGCACCGCCACCGCCATCCACGTCGGCCTGAACCCCTATGCCGACGCCGAAAAGGCCGCGCTCGAGGCGGACAAGCGCCGGCAGGAACAGGAGCAGGCCAAGATCCAGCAACTGATGGCCTTCTTCGCCAAGAACCCCGAGCGCGCCACGCCGGAACTGCGCGAGAAGGCGCGGGCCACCCTGTTCAAGTACACGCGCGACATGCTCGACACCGACGCCCATCTGGCCAGGCTGACCGAGCAACTGCACCCGCGCCCGGACGCCGCCGTGGTGGTCGGCAAGAAGGTGCACGGCGGGGTCAGCGTCACCATCGGCCAGAAGGCCATGCGCGTGATGGAGGACATGCCGAAGGTGGAACTTCGGCTGGTCGGCGAGGGGATCGGGGTGGTGCGGGAATAAAAAAAACGGCGCCGCGGCGCCGTTTTTCATCGAGTGGATGGCTTTCCGCGCTTGCCTTATTGCAGCGACGTTGCCGTCTGCACGTAGTGTCGGATATGGCCGGCCGGCTCGATGCCGGCATAGCTGTAGTTGAACTCGCACTTGACCGCGCGGCCAAGTTCGGTAGCCCACCAGCAGCGGTAGTCCATCCGATAGGCAGCATTGCCGGTGATGCCGTTGGACAGGGTGCCGTCGTTCGAATTGGTGAAGGCCACGTCATACTTGATGCGCAGCGTATCGAACGTGTCGCTGCCGACGGCGACTTGCTCGAAGGCTTCCACATTGGCTTGCAAGGCGGCGGTTTCGTGATACGCGCCACACTGATACTGCCAGCCCGAGGTCCAGGTCTTGCCGACGAACATCGGGTATTGGAAATGTTCGCGCTTCGGCGTGAACGTGCAGGTCTGGGTTGGATTGCTTGCCCGAATGCGGGCCGTACGGTTGCGGTCGGCGTCGTTGAGGAAGGTGTCGGTCAGCGTGCCGTCGATGCGATAGCGGTTCATCGTGAATCCACCCTGTGCATCGACCGCGTCCGTCGTATCCCGATAGGTGACGTCGATCGGGGATCCGTCGACAGTCGTTCCCTGCTCGCGCCAGAAGGTGGTTTCACCGACCTTGGCCGCCACCCGCGCATAGCGGTGCGGCGGCACCTCGATACGGATCGTCGCAAGCCTGGTCGCATCTGCAGCGGACTTCGCCACCAGCGTCACCGTGCCGCCTTCCGGGCTGATCAGCACGGCATCCCACACGGCGCTGTTCTGGCTCTTGGGCTGGATCGTGGTCTTTTCCATGCTGGCCGTCCACGTCACGCCGTTGCTGGCGCTCAGACGCACTTCCTGGCCCGACTCGATATTGAGCGTCGTGGTGCCACCATCCTTCAGCGCAAAACCACTGACCGGCGTGCCGTCCAGGCTGGCCGACAGCTGGAAGCCCGTGTCGTTGCCGCCATCATCCCCACCGCCGCCGCCGCATCCGCTCAGCACCATTGCCGCGAATACCGCTGCGGTAAATCCCGTCCAATTTCTCATCTCTTTTCCTTGTTATTCACCGTTGTTTTTATCGGCCGAAGCCGCGCGGGATATTAACAAGGCGTTCCCCAAAAGTGGGGGCCGCAAAGTGGGGTTGACCGGCGAAAGGTAGATGGGATAGGGGCGCCGCGCTTCCAACAAAACAGGTGCCCGGGGCACGGCTCCTAGGCCATCGGCCGCCAACGCCGATTCCGATTGATGGACGCGCAATGACCATCATCCAACGCCGCAAGAGCGCGCCGCAACCATCGCGCTTCGTCCAGCGTTACCGGATAGCGCTGTTCCACGTCGTCGATCGAGCCGAGGTCGAAATAATTTCGCAGCGTTTCGCCGTGGATCGTGACGCCCCAGCTGTCCATTTGCCGCAGGTCGGCGACGCGGAGCGTGACGAAGGCATCGGGATCGTTCGAGCCGGCGCTGCCAATCGCCTGATCCAATCGCATCGCCATCGCGCGCACTGCGGTGCAATCCGGCGGGCCGTTGTCGTCCGCCCAGGCAGTGGGCCTCGGCAACGGAGTGGTCCGAGGCAAGGAGGCAAAGCCGAAGACCTGCGACTGTTGGTGCGATCGGATTGGATTCATGGCGAGCTCAAGCAGGTGGGAAAGGTTCCACCTTAACCTGGGCCAGCGCGGTTTAATTTGAGCGAATTCCGAAAATACAAGAACCGTTTTGGCGCACGTCCCACAGACCCTAAGGACGGTGGACGGCCGCCATATCGGGGCCTGAGCGCGCTCGCAGCGCCTCATACAGCTGGGCCGGTCCCAGCAGGATGTCTTGCAGACCGTCCCGCACCTTCTCTGACGCTAGCGCCTGCGAACTCATTGTGCTGTGGGCCTCGAATGCGTCGATGATCGCTTGCATCAAAGCGTCCTTAAGATCAGGGGAGTTCGCGAACTGCTCCTTGCTGTTGCTCTGGGCTTGACGGACCAGCGTATCGTTCTCAAGGAGCTTGCCCTTGATGACGCCATTAACATACGTCAACTGATCATCATCGGTCAGTTCGCCATCGAACAACCCATTGACTTTTTCGATGATTTCGTCGAGCAGCGCCTTCTGTTTGTCCTGGACCGCGCCGGTGCCCACGCCGTCCATGGGCGGTAGCTTCGGCGCTTCGCCCGCGCTCAGGTTCAATGCCTGACGTCCACTGTTCTTCAACTTGTGGTGCGTCAGAGTAACCTTTGACAGATCCACGGTGTCACGCTCGCGCCCGAATTCCAGCAAGGGAATAAGACGCTTGAAGAACAGGAATCGCTTTTCGATGTCCGTATTGCCGTAGTCGAAAATCTGAGACAGGAACGCATACAGGCGATTGAAAGCCCCCATGTCATTGCGGAACAGCAGCAAAGCCTCAAGAGTATCCTTGGCGGCTTGTACCGCGGTGTCATCCTGCTGGGCAGTTGCATCGCGCAGCTCTTGTTGCGCCTTCTTGTACTGCTTCAGGAGTCGGTCTGCCACTGGCGCGATGGCCGTGCTCAGTTGGGCTTGGGTACTGTTCGGATCCGTCTCGACCTTAGCCACGCGATCGACTTCATAGTCATCGTAGTGACCGCTGGCGTCGAGTTTCGAGCGCAGGTCATAGACCAGATTCGGATCAGTGGTAGCCTCAAGTTGTGCCGTTTCGTAGTAGGTTTTGAATGCCTTCAGGATGTCAGCGGGCTCATTGACGAAATCGAGAATATAGGTTGTGTCCTTGCCGGGATGCGCGCGGTTCAGGCGCGATAGCGTCTGCACGGCCTGGATGCCGCCCAGCATCTTGTCCACGTACATGCCGCACAGCAGCGGCTGATCGAACCCGGTCTGGAATTTGTTGGCGACCAGCAGCAGGTGATAGGTCGGCTCAGCAAACGCCTCGCGGATGTCGCGGCCCTTCAAGCCGGGATTCAGATCCTTGCTTTGCTCGCTGACAGGTGCGGGATAGCTTTCCGGATCGTCGACCTCGCCGGAAAAGGCAGTCAGCACGCCCAATGGATAGTTCATCTTCTCGATGTACGCGCGGATCGCCTTTTGCCAGCGCACCGCTTCCTTGCGGCTGCCGACGACCACCATGGCCTTGGCCTTGCCTTCGAGCAGGGGCTGCACGTTCTCCCGGTAGTGCTCGACCACCACCTGCACCTTCTGTGCGATGTTGTAGGGGTGCAGTCGGACCCATTGCATGATGCCCTTCATCGCGGTGCTGCGCTCCACCTGCTTCTCGTCCAGCTCCTGACCGTTGTGGGCCAACTTGAACGCAAGTTTGTACGAGGTGTAGTTCTTCAGCACATCGAGGATGAAGCCTTCCTCGATGGCCTGGCGCATCGAATAGACGTGGAACGGCAGGGGCAGGCCGTCCGGCCCAGCGCGGCCGAACAGTTCCAGTGTCTTCTGCTTAGGCGTGGCGGTGAAGGCCACATAGGTCAGACCCTTTGCGCCGGTGCGAGCTTCCATTTGCGCCGCCAGCAATGCCTCGGTATCAATTTCCCCACCGTCCTGGAGCGCAGCCCATTCCTCTGCCGACAGCAACTGCTTGAGCTTGGCGGCCGATTCGCCAGTCTGCGAACTGTGCGCCTCGTCGGCGATCACGGCGAAACGTTTGCCCTGCGTGGCCGCCAGTTCCTGCACCGCTTGCAACGCGAAGGGGAAGGTCTGGATGGTGCAGACGATGATCTTCTTGCCGTCCTTCAACGCCTGGCCCAGCATGGCGCTCTTGCTGCCGTACTCACTAGTGATGCTGGCCACCACGCCAGTGGTGCGCTCGAAGTCGAAGATCGCTTCCTGTAGCTGCGCGTCGAGCACGGTGCGATCGGAGACCACCAGTACGCTGTCGAACAGCTTGTTGTGCTTGGCATCGTGCAAGTCGGCCAGAAAGTGCGCAGTCCAGGCGATCGAGTTGGTCTTGCCCGAACCGGCCGAATGCTGGATCAGATAGCGATGACCTGGGCCATTTGCCAGCACATCGGCGGCGATGCGGCGCGTGGCGTCGAGCTGGTGGTAGCGCGGGAAGATAACGCTCTTGAGCTGCTTCTTGTCATCGCGCTTGCCGATCAGATAGCGGTGCAGGATGTCGAGCCAACTGTCGCGGTCCCACACCTCCTCCCACAAATAGGAGGTGGAAAATCCCTCGGGATTCGGCGTATTGCCCGCGCCGCCATCATTGCCGCGGTTGAACGGCAGGAAATAGGTGTCGGGCCCGGCCAGCCGGGTGCTCATCATCACTTCGGCCTGGCTGACGGCAAAATGCACCAGCGCGCCGCCAGGGAAGGACAGCAATGGTTCGGCCATGCCGCCCTTCGGCTGCGGGTGGCGGTCGAAGCGATATTGGTCCACCGCGTCTTGCACGCTTTGGGTAAAGTCCGACTTCAGCTCCGCCGTGGCCACCGCAATGCCATTGACGAACAGCACCAGATCCACCGCATCGAGCGGGTTGTTCAGCGAATGCCGCACCTGGCGTACCACTCGGAGCCGGTTGGCAGCGTAGCGTTGTTGGATCGCGGGATTGATGGCCAGCGCCGGTTTGAACTGCACCAGCGACAACGGCTCCTTCAGACCCACCATTTCCACGCCACGGCGCAGTACGTCCAGCGTGCCGCGTTCGTTCAAGCTCTTGCGCAGCCGCTCGGCCAGCCGCTCATGCAGGGCCGGACCGTGGGTCTTGGTCAGTCGTTGCCAGCTGTCCGGCTGGGTCGCCTCAATCCAAGCCAGCAGGTCCGGCAGGAACAGCGCATGGGTGCGGTCGTAGTGCGCCGCATCGCCCTCCGAATAGAGCCAGCCGTTGCTGGTCAGCTGCTGGCAGATCTCTGCCTCGAAGTGGTGTTCCTGGTGCAGGTTACTCATGCGGGACCCGTTGGTATCTCGTTGTTCTGTGGGCTTGTTGGGAGCGGCATTGCCACTCAGTTTTCTGCGTAGCTGCGTTCCATCAGCGGTTTGGCGCGCTCAAGGTCGGCGGGGGTACGCAACGTCAGTTCAAGGTCGCCGGTTCCCCAATGTCCGAGCTGGCTCATGTCGCGACTGAATCCCTCTTCAAGCGTCACCGTGGCCGGATCGAGCTTGAGCATGACGATGAGGCGAAGCGGGTTCACGATTACGCAGGCGAAATTCTTCAGGCGGCGGAATGCTGCATAGACCTTCAGCCGCTTTTCTTGCACGTCGTCGCCGAGCGAATTCAGGTAGCTGGCAGTTTGGGCATACAGTTCCCGGATTTCCGCAGGAGCGAGTGCCAGTTGCTCTTCCAGCGATCTGTCCTTGCCTTCCTGCCGAGGCTTGGCTGGCGCCTGGGCTAGTTCATCTACTGTCGGTTGCACCTTGGTGGCATCTGGCACGCTAGCGGCATTGACCAGTTCCAGCAGTAGCAAGTCCTCGCCAAACAGCTTGTAGCGGATCAGTTCGATATTCCGCGGAATCTGCTGCACGGCGTATTGGTCGTAGCGCGTGAAATCGGCGGCGATGCAAAGCAGGCGGGTGCCGCTCCATTCGATGCGTTCCGCCACGTCCTTGCCCAGCTTCTCCATCACTAGCCAGCGGAACTCGGCCTGATGGTCCAGCAGCCAGTCCAGGTAGAACAGCCCCTGGTTGATGACGTTCTCGGTGCTGTGGCGCTTGTATTCGATGATGACGGGGCAGCCGTTCTCGTCGAGGCCCAGCGAATCGATACGGCCTTTGTGCGACTTGCCGGTCTGATATTCGGTGGCGAGGAAGCGCACGCCAAGGAAGGTCGGCATTTGCGCTTCAATCAGAGTCTGCAGGTGACGCTCCAGTGCGGCGGCGCGGCTGGGCAACTCGGTAGCGGCACCAGCCGTCAGGCGGAACAGCTGGATGTCGCTCATGCGGCCAGTTCCTCCGGCGCCGTATTGCGCACGTCGATCTTGCCGGTGGCGGCGGCGGTGATCAGGGCGCCGCGGCGTTCGCGGAGAAGTTCGATAGAGTGCGACGCAGCCTTTCGTAATTTGTCGATCTTTTCAGCTTCCGACGCAAGGAAAGTGACGATCTGGGTTTGCTCTTCTATTGGAGGCACGGGGATCCATACGGCCTTCAAGGACTCGCGATTTATCTTTGGCATTGCAACTCGCTCTGACTCGAGCACGGCAAGTGCGGAAAATGGCTCGGAAAGAATGAACCACAATAAGAACTCGTTGGACAGAGACTGATTCCCCCGCAGCGGGTACATATCGGCACTGCATAAACATGCCGTTGGCGCAAGGCACGCCTTCCGTAGATTAGGTCGAATCTTGCTGTATATGACGTCACCTGCCCGGCAAAGATACTTGCCACTCACCGCGCCTTGCTCTTCCGCTGTCTCTAAATCTATTAGTCTTCCCGTCCCTGGTTCGACATGGTTTGGGGCGATGAGCGGCATGGACCGATACGGCTCAACCTCGGGATCAACTTGGCCCTCTTCGATCGAAACGCAGCGCTGAAATGTTACTACGTTCCAGTGTGCTGGCACGTCACCCAGCCATGCCACGCCGGAATCCTTCAGTGGTACGTCAGGATTTAGGCCGCGGGTCACGGCACGTGAAATCGTCGCCTGCCGCTTTTCCGCCAGCAGTGCCAGCAGCTTTTCCTGCTCGGCAATCAACGCGTCGATCTTGGCGGTCTCGTAGTCGAGAAAGCTGACAATTGCTGCCTGCTCGTGGGGCGGAGCCACGGGCACTAACAACTGCCCGATCATGGTCCCATTCAAGTTGGCAAGTCCCGTCGTTGAGTTCGATAGCAAGTCGAACTGCACGCGAGCCAACTCGCTGTTCATGATGTACCACGCGAGCTTTGGGAGAATCGCAGGCCCTACCCGAATACGCTGCATGAAATTTGAGTAGCAACATTCGAGCGCGGCGACCTCCGGGGTGGTTAAGGTTGTCTTCCCGATGTGTAGGGCGCTGCCGCTCGACTTAGTTACTAACAAGTCGCCAACTTCAAGACGACCGACTTGTTTTTCATTGGGAGTCAGTTTTCGCAGCGCGGGTTCATCGATTTTCCAGCGGCCATCAACCGACTGTTCTGTGGAGCGCAGCACGATCGAGTCGTTGGCGCCATCCGGATCGTCGCCCCATACTCCGCCGTCATTTCGCAAAATTAGCCTCTTGAAAGAGAGACATTTCCAATGGCTCGGCAGATTTCCAAGCCAAACGGCTCCGCTTTCGGTGTATTCGGAATATGCACGTAGACTCATTCCGATAATTCCTCCAGCATGCGCATGATGTTGGCCGAGACCGCCTTCAACTCTTCGTCGATTGTGTGGAGGTCCCGGGGCGGCTCGAACACGTAGAAATGCCGGTTGAACGGAATCTCGTACCCCACCTTGCTCTTCTCGTCATCGATCCAGGCATCCGGCGCATGCGGTAGTACCTCGCGCGAGAAGTACGCCTCAATGCCCTCTGTCAACGGCACGTTCTCGGTATCGCGCAGCGCGCTGTCCGCCTGCGGCTTGCCCTTCTGCTTGCCCTTCGTCCCCAGCACAATTTGCCCTTGCTCGTCGCGCAGCGGGCGTTCCACCGTGATGGTCGTATAGCCGAACGCCTCATTGCGGAACAGGCGCGAGATCGGCGCGACCTTGACCCGGCCGCCGGCCGGCGCGTCCGGCGCGCGCTCGGTCGCGGTGATCACCTGGCGGGCGACTTCCTTGCCGTGGGCATCGAACACGGTCGCCAGTTCGGCCTCGGTGAAGTCGCCGAATAGCCGGGTAATGGTCGCGATGTGCTCGTCGCTGAGTTCCTTGCGCTTGCTGCCCAGGCTCTTGCGCATCTTCTGCCAGAAGCCTGAGGCGTCGATCAGTTGCACCCAGCCCTTGCGGTCGGCCGGCTTCTTGTTGGACAGGATCCAGATGTAGGTCGCGATGCCGGTGTTGTAGAACATGTCGGTGGGCAGGCCGACGATGGCTTCCACCAGATCGTTCTCTAGTAGGTAACGGCGGATCTCGCTCTCGCCCGAGCCGGCGCCCCCGGTGAAGAGCGGCGAGCCGTTAAGCACGATGCCGAAGCGGCTGCCGCCTTCCTGGGCAGGGCGCATCTTCGAGAGCAGATGCAGCAGGAACAGCATCGAGCCATCGGAGACGCGCGGCAGCCCGGGGCCGAATCGGCCGTTGAAGCCTCGCTGTTCGTGTTCCTGCCGAACGGCCTTCTCGACCTTCTTCCACTCGACGCCGAACGGCGGATTGGACAGCATGTAATCGAACTTGCGTGCCGCGTGGCCGTCGTCAGATAGCGTGTTGCCGGCGATGATGTTGCCCACATCCTGACCCTTGATCAGCATGTCGGCCTTGCAGATGGCGTAGGACTCGTCGTTGAGCTCCTGGCCGTACATGGTCAGCCGCGCGGCGGGGTTGTGCTCGCGCAGAAATTCGTCGGCCACCGAAAGCATGCCGCCCGTCCCGGCGGTCGGGTCATAGATGGTGCGCACGACGGCGTTGCCGGGGGTCAGCACGTCGTCATCCTCGATAAAAATCAGGTTGACCATCAGCCGGATCACTTCGCGTGGCGTGAAGTGTTCCCCTGCGGTTTCGTTCGAGATCTCGGCGAACTTGCGGATCAGTTCTTCGAACACCAGTCCCATCTGGGTGTTGTCGACCTTGTCGGGATGGAGGTCGATATTGGCGAACTTCTCCGTGACCAAGTACAGCAGGTCGGCCTTGGCGAGGCGCTCGACTTGGGTGTAGAAGTCGAACCGCTCGAAGATGTCACGCGCCGAAGCAGAGAATCCCTGAATATATGAATAAAGGTTCTGGCGGATGTTGTCCTGGTCGCCCAGCAGCTTCACCAGATCGAGCGGTGAAGTGTTGTAGAACGTGTGCCCGGACTTTCTCAGCAAAAACAGATCGGGGTTCAAGCCGGCCCGGGTCTTCGCTTCGAACTCGGCCAACACGGCCGGCTTGGTGGCTTCAAGCACGCAATCTAGCCGTCGCAGCACGGTAAAGGGCAGAATGACGCGACCGTATTCGGACTGCTTGTAGTCCCCGCGCAGCAGATCGGCGACAGACCAGATAAAGGACGATAGGGCTTGGTGATTCATGGCTCGACACGCAAATCCTGGCCTTGCTGCGATAGCAAGGGCAAGAAAATGGACTGCGGAAACACTTCCGCAACAAACGACGGATTCTACGACGTGAGGCGGTGGCTCGGTAACCCGAGAAGAGCGGGGATCGGGCAGGCGACAACAGCCGACGGGTGCACTGATTGGCGTTGTGCGGAAGCGGGGCGAGAAAGCTGGATATGCGGAGAAGACCGTGGGCGCGGTTTCGATAAGCGCCGGGCGCGGCAGGACAAGCGGGGGCAAAACGTGGTGCAACCGGCTACATGGTGGCTACACGGCCCCCAGAAACGACAAAGCCCAACCGCGCGGGCTGGGCTAAGTGTTTGATTCTGTTGGTGCCGAAGAGAGGAATCGAACCCCCGACCTTCTCATTACGAATGAGCTGCTCTACCGACTGAGCTACTTCGGCAACACTACCGGTTTGGAACCGGATAGAGCCCGCAATAATAGCAGCGGATCAGGCGGCTGTGAAGCCCCTCGGCGCACTTTTTTCACCACCCGTGTCGGCGCCGGTCAGCCGAAGGTGCGGTCGGCGGGAGAGGCCGTATTGGCGGGATCGGCGCGATTGGCGGGATTGGCGGCATCGGCGCGATGGGCGGGCATGGGCTCGTCGGGCCGTGTCAGGGTGGCGAGCATGGCGTCGATCGCGGCGACGAATTCGCGCAGGCGGACCAGCGTGACCGGAAAGACGGGGTCCGACGCGTCGATGGTCCACGGATAGAAGTACAACTCGCGCTCCTGGGCGCTGATCGGCACGCCCCAGTTGGCCAGCTGGCGCAGGTCGCAGACATGCAGGTCGATGCCGTCGCTCAGACCGTAATGCAGCGCGACGTCCAGCGTCTCGTGCAGCCGGATGGCGAGGGCCTGCACGGCTGCGCGTTCGAACGGGGCCTCGCCGCAGGGCGGGTTTGCCGGCGTGATGGCGGTGGCCGGCGGGTTGATCGGTGGGGTGATGGCGTAGCGGGCGCCGGCATCCGAGAGGGGGACCATCGCGGTTTCCTTGCTGCTTGTTGGGGGAGAAGTGTGGTGCAGAAAACAGCAGGGTAGGGACGCGTCGAGGCGGGGGAAATGAGCGGATTCTGATTTGCGCTGCCCAAAGAAAAAGGAGCCACCGCATTGCGGTTGGCTCCCATTCAGCGAGGCAAGGCGAGGACGGGCACGTCGAAGCCGGTCCGGATCAGACCGGCCTCTCCCGGAGGCCGGTCACCGTGCAGACACAAAGGCCGGTCCGCAGGCAGGCGCAACGGCCGGCCGCGGTGCAGCCAGGCGTATCAGCCGCCTGCCTGCGCTTCCCGGTGATAGCCGGTCACGCGCTCGACCTCGTTCTTCGAGCCCAGGATCACCGACACGCGCTGGTGCAGTTTTTCCGGCTGGACCTCGAGGATCCGCTGATGGCCGTTGGTGGCCGCGCCGCCGGCCTGTTCGACCAGCATCGCCATCGGGTTGGCCTCGTACATCAGGCGCAGCTTGCCCGGCTTCTCCGGCTCGCGCTTGTCCCACGGATACATGAAGATGCCGCCGCGCGTCAGGATGCGGTGCACGTCGGCGACCATCGAGGCGATCCAGCGCATGTTGAAGTTCTTGCCGCGCGGGCCTTCCTCGCCGGCCAGGCATTCGTCGATGTAGCGGCGCACGGGCGGAGCCCAATGCCGCATGTTCGACATGTTGATCGCGAATTCCTTGGTGTCCTCCGGGATCTTCACGTCCGACTGCGTCAGCACGAAGCTGCCCGCCTCGCGGTCCAGCGTGAACATATGGACGCCGTTGCCGACGGTCAGCACCAGCGTGGTCTGCGGGCCGTACACCGCGTAGCCGGCCGCGACCTGATGCGTGCCCGGCTGCAGGAAGTCGCTCTCGGTGACGGTCTGGCCCGGCTTGGGCATATGCAGCACCGAGAAGATGGTGCCGATCGACACGTTGACGTCGATGTTCGACGAGCCGTCGAGCGGATCGAACAGCAGCAGGTATTCGCCCTTCGGATAGCGGTTCGGGATCTCGTAGAACGAGTCCATTTCCTCCGACGCCATCGCGGCCAGGTGGCCGCCCCATTCGTTGGCGTCGAGCAGCACTTCGTTGGCGATCACGTCCAGCTTCTGCTGCGTTTCGCCCTGCACGTTGCCGGTGCCGGCCGAGCCGAGCACGCCGGCGAGCGCGCCCTTGCTGACGGCGTTGGAGATGGCCTTGCACGCGCGTGCGACCACCTCGATCAGCAGCCGCAATTCGGGCTGGATGGTGTTGTGCTTGCGTTGTTCCTCGACCAGATAGCGGGTCAGGCTGATGCGAGTCATGGGTTTCCTCCTTGAATGGCCGCCATTCTACAGGCCGGGGCGGGCGGCCCACCGATGCCGGTGGGCCTGGACCGCAATGGCCGGTTCGCTATCGCACCCAACTGGCACCCGCCCGAGACCTCCGGCGGGCACCCTGGCGGGCACCCAACCACGCCCCCCAACGGGGAGGCTAACCGCGCCCCCAAACCGGGCACGCGGCTGCGCCTCCAACCGCACCGCCATCGGCCCCAGCGGCCCGCATCACGCCGACAGCGCCTTGCCGACGATCTCGCGCACGTCGCGCGACAGCCTGTCGGCCGCGGCGACCCGCTCCAGCGCGGCGCGCATCCTGTCGCGCAGCGGCAGCGTGTACTTCTGCCAGCGGTCGAGCGCGCGCGCCAGGCGCGCCGCCACCTGGGGATTGATGGCGTCCAGCGCCAGCACCTGTTCGGCCCAGAACTCGTAGCCGGAACCGTCCTCGGCATGGAACTGCGCCGGGTTGCCCGAGCAGAAGCTGAAGATCAGCGCCCGCGCCCGGTTGGGGTTGCGCAGCGTGAAGGCGGGATGCTGCATCAGCGCCCGCACAGTGTCGATGGTGCGCTTGCCCGCATGCGGGCCGACTTCGCCGCGTTGCATGCCCTGCAGCGAGAACCATTTGTCGACCACCAGCGGATCGTGCTCGAAGCGCTGGTAGAAGTCGGCCAGCGCGGCCTCGCGGCCCGGCGCGAAGCTGTTGACCAGCGCGGTCAGCGCGGCGAAGCGGTCGGTCATGTTGTCGGCCTGCTGATACTGCTCGCCGGCCAGCGCATACATCGCGTCGTCGCCGACCTCGACCAGATAGCCGAGCGCGAGATTGCGCAGCGCGCGCTTGCCAGCCGACTCCGCGTCGGGACGATACGGACCGGTGGTCGCGCTGGTCTCGTAGGCCCCGAGCCAGTCGCTCTGCAGCGTGCGGGCGAGGCCGGCGCGCATGAACTGCCGCGCGCGATGGATCGCCGCCGGGTCGGCCACGCCCATGCGCTCGGCCAGATAGGCCTCGGCCGGCAGCATCAGCGCCTGCTCGCGGAACGCGGGGCTCAGCGAGGTGTCGGTCAGTACCGAGCGGAACGCGCCGATCAGCGCGTGGTCCAGCTCGAGCTCACGCCCGGCCTGCACGTCGGCGACCAGCTTCAGCAGCGCGCGCGTGGCCAGCCGCTGGCCGGCTTCCCAACGGTTGAACGGATCGCTGTCGTGCGCGAGCAGGAAGGTCAGCTCGTCATCGCTGTAGTCGACATCGACGATCACCGGCGCCGAGAAGTTGCGCAGCAGCGAGGGCAGCGGCGCGCGCGGACCCTTGGGCAGGTTGACGAAGCGGAAGGTCTGCCGCGCCTCGGTGAAGTTCAGCACGCGCGTGGTGTCGCCCGCGGCGGCCTCGCCGTCGAGCTGCAGCGGCAGGTCCTTGCCGTCGGCGCCGATCAGCCCGAGCGCGAACGGGATATGGAAGGGCAGCTTCTCCGGCGTGCCGGGCTGGGTCTCGATGCCCACCTTCGGGCATTGCTGCGTCAGCGTCAGCGTGAGCCGGCCCTGGTCGGCGTCCCAGTCGGTGTGCACGCCGACCACGGGCGTGCCGGCCTGGCTGTACCAGCGGCCGAACTGCGTCAGGTCGCGGCCGTTGGCGTCGGCCATCGCGGCGAGGAAGTCGTCGCAGGTCACCGCCTGGCCGTCGTGCCGCTGGAAATACAGGTCCATGCCCTTGCGGAAGCCCTCGCGGCCCAGCAGGGTCTGGTACATGCGCACGACCTCGGCGCCCTTCTCGTACACCGTCACGGTGTAGAAGTTGTTGATCTCCTCGTAGCTGTCGGGCCGCACCGGATGCGCCATCGGGCCGGCGTCCTCGGGGAACTGCACCTGCCGCAGCACGCGCACGTCCTCGATGCGCTTGACCGCGCGGGCCGAGCCGTCGTCCGCGCCCTGCTGCGCCATCATGTCGGCGGAGAATTCCTGGTCGCGGAACACCGTCAGCCCTTCCTTCAGCGACAGCTGGAACCAGTCGCGGCAGGTCACGCGGTTGCCGGTCCAGTTGTGGAAGTACTCGTGGCCGACCACCGATTCGATATTGAAGAAGTCGGTGTCGGTCGCGGTCGCCGCATTGGCCAGCACGTACTTGGTGTTGAAGATGTTCAGGCCCTTGTTCTCCATCGCGCCCATGTTGAAGTCGCCGACGGCGACGATCATGAAGCGGTCCAGATCGAGCTCCAGCCCGAAGCGCTGCTCGTCCCAGCGGATCGCATGGATCAGCGAATCCATCGCGTGCTGCGTCTTGTCGAGGTCCTGCGGTTCGACCCAGACCTGCAGCAGCTTCTCCTTGCCCGAGCCGGTGGTGATGCGCTGCTCGATGCATTGCAGCTTGCCGGCGACGATCGCGAACAGATAGGAGGGCTTGGGGAAGGGGTCTTCCCACACGGCCTCGTGGCGGCCGCCGTCCAGCTCTTGTTCGCCGATCAGATTGCCGTTGGACAGCAGCACTGGATAGGCGGCCTTGTCCGCGCGCAGCGTGACGCGATAGGTCGCCATCACGTCGGGACGATCGAGGAAATAGGTGATGCGGCGAAAGCCCTCGGCCTCGCACT
Organism: Cupriavidus sp. R6-3; assembly: GCF_059772245.1. Lineage (NCBI taxonomy): Bacteria > Pseudomonadati > Pseudomonadota > Betaproteobacteria > Burkholderiales > Burkholderiaceae > Cupriavidus > Cupriavidus sp. R6-3. The sequence goes on along the minus strand of NZ_JCBAJO010000021.1, from coordinate 13,050 downwards.
GCGTGAAGAAGTTGCCATTGGAGACATACAGGCCCGACAGGGTGGTGTTGGCCTCCGGCTGGCAGGCGCTGACGATCTGCAGCGTGCCTTGCTCGGGCAGCCCGTTCAGCGTCAGGCCGCCGTCGTCCTGGCGATAGTCGGCGAGCGGCTGGCCGTCGACGCTGACGCCGAGCAGTTCGAGCGCCTCGCCCGCCAGCACCAGCGGCGCGCCGGCCTGGCGACGGGCAAAGCGGAGCGTGCTGGTCACCACGGTGCGCTGCGGATCCAGTTCGAACACCAGGTCGACGTGTTCGATCGCGAAGGCGGGCGGGGTATAGTCCTTGCGGTGGACGGTGACGGGGGTATCGGTGCGGAGCATGGATGGTCCTGTCCTGGAAGGCGGTGAGTCGGGCGCGCCGGGCGCCGGGTAATCCATTGTAGCCAAGCACGGCATGGCCGCATGGCGCCAAGGGAATTCCGGCGCACGCGGCCGGTCTGATGCAACGAGAGGGCGGCCCGCCGACCGCCCCCGCGCAATCCGTCGACGTGCGCTCGGGTGGCGCCCTGTCGGCAGGGCCACCCTGTCGGCAGCACCACCCTGTCGGCAGCACCACCCTGTCGGCAGCACCACCCTATCGGCGGGACCATGAACAGAAGGAAGAACATCATGTGGCAATGGCGAAAGGCCTGTGCACGGGCGGGCCAATGGCTGGGCACCGTGGGCGGCCGCGGTGAGGGAGCTGCGCGGGCCGGCAACGCCGGCTCGCCGGCAGGCTGGTCCGGACGATCTTGGGCGCGATGGTGGACCCGATGGACCGGTGCCGCGATGCTCGGCGCCTTGCTGCTGTCGGGCTGCGCCAGCACCGTGACCACCGACGTGACGGCGTTCCGCCAGCCCGGCTGGCAGAACGATCCGCCGCGAACCTACGCCTTCGAGGCCGAGAAGGGCCAGGGCCAGCAGGAGCAGCAGGCGCAGCTGGACCGCGCCACCTATCAGAACTGGATCGCCGACGCGCTGGCCGGCCACGGCTTCACGCAGGTGGCCCGCTCGCAGGCGCGCTATCTGGTCAGCTTCGATTTCGATGCCGATCCGCGCCTGGTGCGCGTGCACGAGACCTACTATCCCGATCCCTGGTACCCGTGGGGCCCTTACTGGGGTCCGTACGGCTACTACCGCCCGTGGGGGCCGTGGGGCTGGGGCCCGGGCTACTGGCCGCCGCAGACGGTGATCCGCGACGTGCCCGCCACGCTGGCCAGCCTGCGCGTCTTCATCCGCGAAGCCGCGGGCAACAAGCGGGTCTACCAGGTCACCGCGCAGAACTTGAGCGAAGGCAGCACGATGCCGGGGCTGATGCCGTATCTGGTGCGCAGCGCCTTCGCGGAATTTCCGATGGAAAGCGGCCGGCCGCGGCGCGTGACGCTGGAGGTCGACAAGAACGCGAGATAGCGCGAAACGGCGCGGTTCCGGTGCGCCGGCATGGACGCCGGCATGCCTTCGCCAAGGGAGGCATGCCGGCGTCTTGTTTTACTGGTGGATCGCGCAGGGCGCATTCGCCTCCGGTTCGCACCGATCCGCCTCTTCCGCTCCATTCGCCATTGACGCTATTCCGGTAAAAGCTCTTTAACCGCAAATTCCCCGCATTTGCGGCCCTGCAGGGCGCCATCGGCGCGACTCGCGCACTGCGGCTGGGCTAGAATAGCTGCTCGATTTTTTCGGCCCTGGCTGTTCGATCGGCATCTGCCGGCATCGCACGGCGCCATGTTGGGCCTCTTTCCGGACGAGCGACATGAGCAGCAAGACCAGCGGTGACGCACCGCAACACGCCCCCAACAGTCCTGAAGCGCAACTGCGCCTCGCCGCGCTGGAATATCACCGCAGCCCGACCAAGGGCAAGATCCAGGTGACCGCGACCAAGGCGCTGTCGAACCAGCGCGATCTGTCGCTGGCCTATTCGCCGGGCGTGGCCTATGCCTGCGAGGAAATCGCCAGGGACCCCGCCACCGCGGCGGAGTACACCTCGCGCGGCAACCTGGTGGCGGTGGTCACCAACGGCACCGCGGTGCTGGGCCTGGGCGACATCGGCCCGCTGGCCGGCAAGCCGGTGATGGAAGGCAAGGGCTGCCTGTTCAAGAAGTTCGCCGGCATCGACGTGTTCGACATCGAACTCGATGCGCGCGACCCGGACCAGATCGTCGAGATCGTCGCCGCGCTCGAGCCCACGCTCGGCGGCGTCAACCTCGAGGACATCAAGGCGCCCGAGTGCTTCTACATCGAGAAGAAGCTGCGCGAGCGGATGAACATCCCCGTCTTCCACGACGACCAGCACGGCACCGCGATCATCTCGGCGGCGGCGCTGCTCAATGGCCTGAAGGTGGTCGGCAAGGACATCGGCAGCGTCAAGATGGCGGTGTCGGGCGCGGGCGCCGCGGCGATCGCGTGCCTGGACACGATGGTGAGCCTGGGCGTCAAGCGCGAGAACATCTACGTGGTCGATTCGAAGGGCGTGATCTTCGTCGGCCGCGACGCCAACATGGAGGCCAACAAGGCCCGCTACGCGCAGGACACCTCGGCCCGCACGCTGGCCGACATCGTCGAAGGCGCCGACGTGTTCCTCGGCTGCTCGACCGCCGGCGTGCTGACCGCCGAGATGGTCAAGACGATGGCCGACAAGCCGATCATCCTGGCGCTGGCCAATCCCGAGCCCGAGATTCGTCCGGAAGTGGCCAAGGCCGCGCGCCCCGACTGCATCATCGCCACCGGCCGTTCGGACTATCCCAACCAGGTCAATAACGTCCTCTGCTTCCCGTACATCTTCCGCGGCGCGCTCGATTGCGGCGCGACCAAGATCACCGAGGAAATGAAGCTGGCCTGCGTCAAGGCGATCGCCGAGCTGGCCGAGGCCGAGACCAACGACGCGGTGGCCGCCGCCTACGCCGGCAAGGAACTGAAGTTCGGCCCCGACTACATCATCCCGACGCCGTTCGACCAGCGCCTGATCGAGAAGATCGCGCCGGCCGTCGCGCGCGCCGCGCAGGAGTCGGGCGTGGCCACGCGTCCGATCCAGGACCTCGAGGCCTATCGCCAGCAGCTGACGCAATACGTCTACCACACCGGCCTGATCATGAAGCCGGTGTTCTCCGCCGCCAAGGCCGCGCCCAAGCGCGTCGCCTATGCCGAGGGCGAGGAAGAGCGCGTGCTGCGCGCGGTGCAGACGGTGGTCGACGAAGGGCTGGCGCGTCCGATCCTGATCGGCCGTCCGCACGTGATCCAGATGCGCATCGACAAGGCCGGCCTGCGCCTGAAGCCGGGCGTCGATTTCGAACTGGTCAATCCCGAGGACGATCCGCGCTATCGCGCCTATCACGAGGCCTACCACGCGCTGCGCGGACGCGATGGCGTGACGCCGGACATGGCCAAGGTCGCGCTGCGCCGCTCGAACACGCTGATCGGCACGATGCTGATGCACATGGGCGATGCCGATGCGCTGCTGTGCGGCACCGTGGGCCGCTTCGAGGCGCATCTGGAGCATGTGCGCGACGTGATCGGCCTGAAGCCCGGCGCCAAGGTGCTGGCGGCGATGAACGCGCTGATGCTGGAGAAGTACACGCTGTTCATCACCGACACGTTCGTCAACGAGGACCCGACCGCCGACGAACTGGCCGCGATCACGCAGCTGGCCGCCGAGGAAATCCGCCGCTTCGGCCTGACGCCGAAGGTCGCGCTGCTGTCGCACTCGATGTTCGGCTCGTCGAACCGCGCCTCGGCGCGCAAGATGCGCGCGGCGCAGGAGATCCTGAGCCAGATCGCGCCCGAGCTGGAAGTCGAGGGCGAGATGCAGGGCGATGCGGCGCTGGTCGAGGACGTGCGCCGTCATTTCCTGCCCGGCACCAAGCTGGCCGGCTCCGCCAATCTGCTGGTGATGCCGACGCTGGACGCGGCCAATATCGCGTTCAATCTGCTGAAGATCACCGGCGGCCAGGGCGTGACGGTGGGCCCGATCCTGCTGGGCGCGGCCAAGCCGGTGCACATCCTGAATCCGCAGGCAACCACTCGCCGCATCGTCAATATGACGGCGGTGGCGGTGGCGGAGTCAGGCGCGCTGCGCTGATCCGACGCACGGTCGGCCGGTGGCCGATCCAAACAAAAAGCCGGGCTGCGTGCCCGGCTTTTTTCATTGCGACATTCGGTCGCGTGTTGCAATCGTCGTTCTGGTGCCGTATTGGTGCCTGTCGTATTGGTGATCGCCGACTTGGTGCTCGATATTCCGGTGCTTGATATTTCGGTGCCGCGGTGCTCTGTTGCGGAGCAGCGTAATCGCTGAAGTCGCGCCGAAGGCAGCGCTATTGCAAGACGTTGTACTGCTGGCGCATGTCGACGATGATCGACTTCGCCGCGCGCAATTGCATCGACACGCTGTCTTCGGCCGCACGGGGAAAGTCCACCTCGGCGCTCCAATTGCATCCCGTATGGTCGGGCTGGTGCACGCGTACCGCATGCAATTCGCACTCGCCGCATTCCGGATTGTTATCGAGGCACTGGTTGAGGATCGCCATCAACTCCGACCGGGTCTTTGCGTATCGCCGCATGAGTCACCTCTCTCGTTTGGCTAATCGTGGTCTGGACGTTCAATGTAGGCACTCGTCCGGGGCCGTGCCAATTGAATGAGCCTATGAGGTGAAGTCGGTCATTCCCGCCGCGGCAGCAGGGAAAAGGTGTTGCGATGCAGCGGGGAAGAAAGGGAAGGGTGCGGGGAAGGAGGGCGGTGCTGCGGCATTGCGCCGCAGCGAAGGGGCTGCCCTCTCCGCCGGAGAGGGCAGGCGAGAGGGCAAACGCGGGCCGTTCAGGCCCGCCCCTCATCAGAACTTGTGGCGAATGCCGACACCGAACGAATCGCCGTGCTCGGCGCCGGTGATCTTGTCGTAGAAGTAGGCGGCATACACGTCGGTGCGCTTCGACAGGTTGTAGTCGTAGGCGATCGCGAACGTGTTGCGCTTGAAGTCGTCGACATTGTTCTCGGCCTTCGCATAGCCATACGAAGCGAGCAGGCTGCCGGCGCCGATGGGCACCGAGGCGCCGATCTGGCCGCTGGTGTGCTTGATGTCGCCGCTGGCATTGGTCACGTCGCTCTTGATGTACTGACCCTGGGCGAACAGCTTGACCACCTTGAAGTCGTACGACAGGCCGGCCAGCACCGCGTTCTGCTTGTCGAAGCCCGCCAGCGTCGCGGGCGAGGTGACATCGCCCGGCACGTTGTTGAACTTGACCTGCTGGAAGGCCACCGTCGCGGCCAGCGGGCCGTTGAAATACATCAGGTTGCCGCCCCACTTGTTGCGGCCGGTGGCACCCGCCTGTTCGCCGAACGAATAGATCAGGTTCGCGGTCAGGCCGCCGAAGGTCGGCGTCGAATAGACCAGCGAATTGCTCCAGCCCGAATCGCCGATGATGCCCGGATCGAACACGGTGCCATTGGTGGCCGTGAAATAGGTGTGGAAGATCGCCGGCGAGAACACGTACGAATCGACCAGCGGGTTGAACAGGATGGTCGAGATGAAATACGGCGTGGTGTTGCGGCCGAGCTTGAGCGTACCGACGCGGTCGCTCTGCAGCCCGACATAGGCATTGCGGCTGAACATCGCATCGCCGTCGAAGCGGCCGGTGCGGCCGTTATCGGTGCGATAGAAACCGTTCAGGTCGAAGATCGCCTTGAGCCCGCCACCCAGATCCTCGGCACCCTTGATACCCCAGTACGACGTTTGCATGCCACCCGAATTGGCGACCCAGGCGCGCTCGCCGGTGCCCGGGTTCTTGACCGCGCCGACGAACATGTCGACCTGGCCGTAGAGCGTGACGCTCGATTGCGCCATGGCCGCGCCGCTGAAAAGGGCCGCGGCCAGTGCCGCCAACTTGAACTGCTTCTGCATGAAAGACCTCCGTGGTTTGATCCTGTTGGAACGTTGTGTACTGGGTCCCTGACGGGTTCTCTTTTTGGTATGACCGCCGGCATCGGTGGCGGGGGTGCAGGCGGCGGACGGCGCTGGCTTCGGGCGCCGTTCATCGTGTCATCGGGCAGGGCGCCGGCGATCCCTTGCCGGGGCCTTGCCCGATGCGCGGTCTTGCTCCATGCGCATGTTCCATGCGAGCGGAATTTCGACTCAGCCGGATACTAAGTCGTCGAGGCGGAACTGGGCAATCCGATGGATCTGGTTGATGCATGTTTGCAACTCATCGGCCGGCGAATTCTCGATGCGTCTTGCGAACTCGTCGATGATGCCGGCGCGATCGTAGCCGCGTACCGCCAGAATGAACGGGAAGCCGAATTTCTCGTTGTAGCGGGCATTCAATGCCTGCAGCCGTTCGAACTCCTGCGGCGTGCATTGATTCAGCCCGGCGCCGCTCTGTTCGCGCGTCGATTCCTCGGTCAGCTCGCCGCGCACCGCGGCCTTGCCGGCCAGTTCCGGGTGGGCGCGCACCAGCTTGAGCTGGGCCGCTTCGCCGGCCTGGTCGACGGCGGCGCGCATCGCCGCGGCCAGCGCCTGGCGATCCGCGAAGGGACGCTGCTCGGCGGCGCTGGCCGCGACCCAGGGCGAGTGTTCATAGATGCCGCCCAGCGCCTGCACGAATTCGGCGGACGGCATCGCGTTCAGTTGGGAGAGGGTGTAGGTCACGTCGGGACTCGGTTATCAGGTTCGGGTTCGCAGGAGAGGGGCATGGCGGTGGGGCATTGCCGTGTCGCACCGCCGTGGCGTATCACCGCGGCGTATCACCGCGGCGTATCACCGCGGCGCACTGGCCGTGTACGGATGCGTCTCGATCCAGTGCCGCGCGATATCGATGCGGCGCGCGATCCAGACCTTGTCGTGCCACTGCACGTAGTCCAGGAAACGCTGCAGCGCGCGAAAGCGCCCAGGGCGGCCGAGCAGCCGGCAATGCATGCCGATCGACAGCATCTTCGGCTGGTTCAGCCCCTGCGGATCGCCCTCGGCGTACAGCACGTCGAAGGCGTCCTTCAGGTACTGGAAGAACTGCTCGCCGGTGTTGAAGCCCTGCGGCGTGGCAAAGCGCATGTCGTTCGAGTCCAGCGTGTAGGGCACCACCAGATGCGGCTTCGTCTCGCCGTTGCTCGTCCGCACCTCGGTCCAGAACGGCAGGTCGTCGCCGTAGTAGTCCGAGTCGTAGACGAAGCCGCCGTGCTCGACCACCAGGCGCCGCGTATTGGGGCTGTCGCGGCCGGTGTACCAGCCCAGCGGCGCGCTGCCGGTCAGCTCGCGGATGATCTGCATCGCGATGCGCATGTGCTCGCGCTCGGTGGCCTCGTCGATGTTCTGGTAATGGATCCAGCGCCAGCCGTGGCAGGCGATCTCGTGGCCCAGCTCGACGAAGGCGCGGGTCAGCTCGGGATGGCGCTGCAGCGCCATCGACACGCCGAAGATGGTCAGCGGCAGGCCGCGCTGCTCGAACTCGCGCAGGATGCGCCAGACACCGGCGCGCGAGCCATATTCGTAGATGCTCTCCATGCTCATGTGGCGGTCGGGATAGGCCGCCGCGCCGACGATCTCGGAGAGGAACTGCTCGGACGCCGCGTCGCCATGCAGCACGCAGTTCTCGCCGCCTTCCTCGTAATTGAGCACGAACTGCAGCGCCACGCGCGCGCCGCCCGGCCATTGGGCATGCGGCGGCTGGCTGCCGTAACCGATCAGATCGCGTGGATAGTTATGGTTTGTCATCAGGGTCACTCGGGTTGTCAAAACAGGCCGCACGGCATCGACCCGGCCCGCGCCGCCACCGAGGCGGCGACGCGGGCGATTGCACGGCTGGCCTTATTCCGTGCCGTGGGTATTGGCGGCCGCGTTGCGCATCGCTTCGTCGGCCGACTGCATGCCGTTGTAGAACAGGTTCAGCGCCACCGCGACCACGGTGCCCAGCACGATGCCGCTGTGCGTGATCGCATGGGTCCAGCTCGGCAGGTACTGGAAGAAGGTCGGTGACAGCGTCGGGATCATGCCGAAGCCGATCGAGATCGCGACGATGAACAGGTTGTGGCGGTTGCGGTTGAAATCGCACGAGCCCAGGATGCGGATGCCGGTCGCGGCCACCATGCCGAACATCACGATGCCGGCGCCGCCCAGCACGAACTGGGGCACCGAGGCAACCACGTGCGCCATCTTGGGGAACAGGCCGAAGGCGATCAGGATCAGGCCGCCCGCCGCCGCGACATAGCGCGAACGCACGCCGGTCACGGTGACGAGGCCCACATTCTGCGAGAACGAGGTGTACGGGAAGGTATTGAACACGCCGCCGATCACCGTGCCCAGGCCGTCGGCGCGCAGGCCGCGCGTCAGGTCGGCGTTGGACAGCCGCTTGCCGGTGATGTCCGCCAGTGCAAGGAACATGCCGGTCGATTCGACCAGCGTGATCACCATCACGATGCACATCGACAGGATCGCCGAGAAGTGGAAGGTCGGCATGCCGAAATGCAGCGGCGTGATGACGGCCACATAGCTCGCTTCGTGCAGGCCTTCGAACGACACCTTGCCCATCGCCATCGCGATCAGCGTGCCGGCGATGATGCCGAGCAGCACCGCGCAGTTCGACACCAGGCCGCGGCCGTACTTGGTCAGCAGCAGGATGATGACCAGCACCGCCCCGGCGATGCCGAGGTTGGTCAGGTCGCCGTAGGCGAGGTTGGGCACTTCCTTGACCACGCCGTCGATCACCGCACGGGTGGTGGGCTGGCCGCCGGCGGCCCAGTTGATGCCGACCCGCATCAGCGACACGCCGATCAGCGTGATCACCGTGCCGGTCACCACGGGCGGGAACAGCCCGAGCATGCGGCCCATCATCGGCGCGATCAGGATGCCGAACAGGCCGGAGGCAATCACCGCGCCGTAGATGCCCAGCAGTCCGATATTGGGATCGGTGCCGATCGCGATCATCGGCGCCACCGAGGCGAACGTCACACCCATCATCACCGGCAGCCGGATGCCGAATTTCCAGAAGCCGAACGCCTGGATCAGCGTGGCGATGCCGGCTGCGAACAGGTCGGCGTTGATCAGGAAGGCCAGCTGGTCCTTCGGCAGCTTCAGCGCGCCGCCGACGATCAGCGGCACCGCCACGGTGCCCGCGTACATCACCAGTACATGCTGCAGCCCGAGCGCGAGCAGCCGCCCCGAGGGCAGGCGCTCGTTGGTCAGGTCCGTGGGGACCGTGGTGCTTGCGCTTGTCATTGTGTTTGTCTCCTCTCCGATGGTTGGACGTTTGCTTGGCGTCCGCATGCCTTCTGGTGCGTCCGGCCAGATCGTTCGGAACGATCCGGGCCTGGGCCCGCTGCCGGCACCTGCGAGGGTGCGCGTGGCTGGGCGGGCTGCGAAAGCTGGGCGGGGCGCCGGCAGGGTGGAACAGCGGGCTAGGTGGAGCGTCCCAGCACGCTGCGAAGATCGAAGCTGCCCGGATCGTCGGGCTGTACGCGGTCGGCGCAGGCGCCGAGATGGTGCGCCATGCGCGATTGCGCCAGGGCGGCGTCGCCCTGTTCCAGCGCATCGAGAATGGCCTCGTGTTCGTCGAAGGAGCAGGCGTTGTTGCCCGGCGCCTCGACGCTGGCGATCATCAGCGTGGTGCGCGACACCAGGCGGCGCATCATCGTGACCAGCAGCGCGTTGCCGGACAGCTCGGCGAGCGCGGTATGGAATTCGGCCGACAGCCGGATCCACTTGGGCCGTTCGTTGTTCAGGAAGGCCTGCCGTTCCTGCTGGACCATCTGGCGCACCGGCGCGATCACGCTGCGGACATTGCGCTGCGCCGCGAGCTTTTCCAGCACCGCGCGCTCGAGCATCTGGCGCAGCTCGAACATGTCGTGCGCCTCGTCGGTGGAAGGGCTGGCGATGAAGGCGCCGCGATTCGGTTCGAGGTCCACCATGCCGTCGGCCGCGAGACGGGCCAGCACCTTGCGCACGGTGTGCCGCGCGGTGGCATAGATCTCGCAAAGCGAATGCTCGGTCAGCTTGGTGCGCGGCGGCAGCCGATGCTCCATGATCGCGTCGTAGATCTCGTGATACATGCGCTCCTCGACCGAACCCTTGCGCGGCTTCGTTTCGTTGGGCGCGGCGCCTTCATCGGCGCCGGCAATCAGCTTGAGAGTCTTGGACATCGTGGGCACCCGCTGGTAGGGGGTTCGGCCGCGCCTCGTCCGAGGGCGCCGATCCAAAAATTGTTGACAATTATTTGGTTGTGCATTCAATATTGTCAACAAAACCGAACCAGGTTTTCGACAACTACGGGTAATCCCGCAGTTGTCATCCGGATTGGTGCAGCGCATTGTCGCCATGCACCAGTTCTGCGCCGGGATGCGTTGAAAAGACGTACCGAGCGGGCACCATACCCACAAATGGTGCTAGTGAAGGCAGCGGCGCCTCTCACCACCCACGTGCTAAGGAACCAGACCATGGGACGCTTGACCACCCACGTTCTCGACACCGCCGCAGGCATTCCCGGCCAAGGCCTGTCGATTACCCTTTCCAAAATTGTTGACAATCGCCGCGAAACGCTGAAGACCGTTGTGACCAATCACGATGGCCGTTGCGATCAGCCGCTGCTCGAGGGCGCCGACTTTGCCGTCGGCGTCTACGAGCTCGAATTCGGTGCCGGGGATTATTTCCGCGCGCGCGGCGTGCAGCTGCCCGAGCCCGCCTTTCTCGACGTGGTGACGCTGCGTTTCGGCATTGCCGATACGAACGCGCATTACCACGTGCCGCTGCTGGTGTCGCCGTGGTCGTATTCGACCTACCGCGGCAGCTGATTCGCGCAGCGAGGGAAACAGGAGACAAGAGATGGAAGGCTACATTCTCGACTGGGCCAATCTGCTGCTGCGCTGGGCCCACGTGATTACCGCGATCGCGTGGATCGGCTCGTCGTTCTACTTCGTCTGGCTGGACAACAGCCTGCAAAAGCCGGTCGATCCCGATCTGGTGGACAAGGGCGTCGGCGGCGAGCTGTGGGCCGTGCACGGCGGCGGCTTCTACAACCCGCAGAAATACCTGACCGCACCGAAGAAGCTGCCAGAGAACCTGCATTGGTTCTATTGGGAGTCGTATTCGACCTGGATGACGGGCTTCGCGCTGCTGGTGGTGCTGTACCTGTTCAACGCCAGCACGTTCCTGATCGACAAGAACGTCTACGACATGTCGCCCGGCGCGGCGGTCGGCCTGGCGGTGGCGTACCTGCTGGTGGGCTGGGTGGTCTACGACTGCATCTGCCGCGTGTTCGGCAAGAACGATCGCGTGGTCGGCATCCTGGTGGCGCTGTACGTGGTGCTGGCCGCCTATGTGGCCTGCCATCTGTTCTCGGGCCGCGCCGCGTTCCTGCTGACCGGCGCGATGATCGCGACCATCATGAGCGCCAACGTGCTGGTGTGGATCATCCCGGGGCAGCGCAAGACCGTTGCGGCGATGCGCGAAGGCAAGCCGGTCGATCCGATCCACGGCAAGAACGCCAAGCAGCGCAGCGTGCATAACACCTATTTCACGCTGCCGGTGCTGTTCGCGATGCTGTCGAACCACTACAGCATGACCTACGCGCACAAGTACAACTGGGTCGTGCTGGTGCTGATCATGCTGGCCGGCGTGCTGATCCGCCAGTTCTTCATCCTGAAGCACAAGGGCAAGATCAATGTCCTGTGGCCTGCCGCCGGCGTTGCCGCGCTCGGCGTGGTCGCCGTGATGATCGCCCCGCAGCCGCGCCAGCCTGTGGCCGCGCAACCGGACGGCGCCACCGCGACCAAGGTCAGCTTCGCCAAGGTGCAGGAGATCATGAACGCGCGCTGCGTGCAGTGCCATGCCGAGGCGCCGAAGATGATGCCGACCGCGGCCAAGGGCATCAAGCTCGATACCGCCGACGAGATCAAGGCGCATGCCCAGCTGATCTATCAGCAGGCCGTGCAGCAGAAGGCGATGCCTCTGGGCAACGTCACGCAGATCACGGACGACGAGCGCGCGCTGCTGGGCCAGTGGTTCGAGTCCGGCGCCAACACGACGCAATAACCCACCGATCGGTGATCGACGGTCCGGTGGCCGCGCAGTCGGCGACCGCAGTACCGGACCGGCGAGGGTTTGAACGGGGCGAAAGCCCCGTTTTTTTATGGGCGGCTGCTTTTTGGGTGCGGCTGGTGGGCGTTCTAGCGCGCGATATCCATCAACGCCACCACGCCCAGCGCGACGAACACCGCCGCGGCGATGCGGTGGACCAGCCGGATCGGCAGCCGGTGGGCGAAGCGTTCGCCGAGCAGCACGGCGGGCACGTTGGCCAGCATCATGCCGATCGTGGTGCCGGCGACCACGGCGAGGATATCGGTGCTGAAGCGGGCGGCGAGGGCGACGGTGGCGATCTGGGTCTTGTCGCCCATCTCGGCGAAGAAGAACACCACGACGGTCGCGCACAGCACGCCGAACGCGCCCTTGACTGCCTTGGGCTTTTCGGTCTCGTCGAGCTTGTCGGGGATCAGCATCCATGCGCCCATCGCGATGAAGCCCAGGCCGAGGATCCAGCGCAGCAGCGCCGGGCCGACCATTTGCGTGATCCAGCCGCCGAGCGCGCCGGCCAGGCCGTGATTGACCAGCGTCGCGATCAGGATGCCGAGGATGATGGGGATGGGCTTGCGGTAGCGCGCAGCGAGGATGAGCGAGAGCAGCTGGGTCTTGTCGCCCATTTCCGCGAGGGCGACGATACCGGTCGAGACGAGCAGGGATTCCATTCGTTGTTATCGGAGCAGCGGGCCGGACGCATCGCGAGATGCCAATGACGTGCGTTTTCCCCGGCCCAGCCGAAAAACGACGTCATCGGTCTCGCCAGGCCCTGGAACAGGCATTGCACCGTTCCGAAGCTGCGCACGCCATAACCGCGAGCGGTCAAGTCTGTTGACGTACGCCCCTGTCGCCAGGCTCGCTGCCGGGCGGCAGGGCGGCTACTCCCCAATGAGGAAGCGCGATTATAGCCAGTCTGCAAGGCGGTCGTCCATACCACGGCTAGCCTGTGACGCACCGGATCGCGCCAGGATCTGGCGCAGACCGGCCTCGGACTGG
>NZ_JCBAJO010000209.1:0-8451 GCF_059772245.1 Cupriavidus sp. R6-3 | reverse complement strand
GTCGACGCCGTCAGCCCGGGCCCCGTCTGCGCAGGTCCGGTCTGCGCAGATCCCGTCTGCCCGGGGCCAGCGATCGGCAGCTCATGCGGCAGCGGCTCGTCGGCCTCGTCCAGCGACGGCGGCGGCGCCACCACGGCATCGGTCAGCGGCACCTCGACGCGGACCGTGACGCCGGCGCCCGGCGTCGAATCGATCTGCAGCGTGCCGCCCAGCGCGATCACGCGCTGCTCCATGCCCAGCAGCCCATGGTGGCCGGAGGTGCGGCGCGTTTCGATATCGGCCGGCAGGCCGCGCCCGTTGTCGCTGACCTTCAGCAGCAGATGGTCGTCGGTACGCGTGAGCGCGACCGACACGCGGCTCGCCTCGGCGTACTTGGTCGCATTGGTCAGCGACTCCTGCACGATGCGGTACAGCGCGATGGCCGCGGCGTCGCGCAGTGGCGGCACGGACGGGTCCAGCTCGACCTCGGTCTCCCAGTGATTGCGCGTGGCCACTTCCTCGACCAGCTGGGCGATCGCCTCCTTCAGGCCGAGGTTCAGCAGCACGGTCGGGCGCAGGTCCTCGATCAGGCGGCGCTTGATCTGGATGCCCTGGTCCACATGCAGCATCACCCGCGTGATCTTTTCCTGGATCTCGGGATAGTCGTTCTGCAGGCGCCGGCGGATCCAGTGCATGTCGAGCTTGGTCGCCGTCAGGATCGCGCCCAGCTCGTCGTGCAGCTCGCGCGCCAGCCGGGTCTTCTCGTCCTCGGTGACGCGCTGCAGGTGGGAGGCCAGCGCCGACAGCTGGCGCGTGCGCGCCCGCACCATGCGGTCCAGCCGCGCGCTTTCCTCCTCGAGCTCGCTGCGCGCGGCCTCGGAGACCGCCAGGCGCCGCGAATGCTGGAAGCCGACGATGACCAGCAGCACGATGTTGATCGCGGTCAGCAGGCCGATGCCATAGCGCGACAGGTTGATGTCGCGGTCCGCGTTCTCGAGATTGCGCGATACCGACGCGGCCGAGCGCGCGCGCAGCGTCTCCAGGCCGAGCCGCGCCTTCTCCATGGTCTGCTTGCCGAAGTCCGTGCGGATCAGGTCCAGCGCCACCTCGACATCGCGCTTGCCGTAGATCAGCGTCAGCTCCATTTCGGTCAGCTTGCGGCTGATCAGCAGCGACGCCTCGCCGAACTGCTTCAACGCCTCGGGGTCGTCGGCGAAGCGGTTGCGGATGTCGTTCATCAGCGTGTTGATGCGCGGAATGGCGCGATGGTACGGCTCGAGATAGCTTTCCTTGCCGGTCAGCAGGTAGCCGCGCTGGCCCGCCTCGGCGTTGACCAGCTCGGCCAGCAGCGCGCTGATGTCGCTCTGCACGTTCTGCGAGCGGATGACCTGCGAGTAGCCCTGGCGCAGCCGGATATTGCCGGCCTCCGAGGCGATCAGCACGACCACCGTGAGCAGGATGCCACCCGCGAGCAGCACGGTGGACCGCAACGACGATAGCTTCAACATGATGGAATTTCCTGGATTGCGCGCTCGCGGTCGCGCGCGGTGACTGCGCCGATGGAATCACAACGATTGCGCCCGGTCAACCGATCCACCGGGACATCCGGAGGCGTGGCGAAGCGGTGCGCCGCACGGGACCTGGCGCCGCGCGGGACCTGTAGGAAACCGCTGACAGGGGAATCGGTGCAAGGTCGGTGCCTCGCCGAAGTGGCGATTCCTACCATGCTTGCATGGCCTGGCGCACCGAAGCACCGAGCCGCGAGAACAGGAGAAACACCATGCTGAAGTGGGCGCTGATCTTTGCCGTGATTTCCATCGTCGCGGGGCTGCTCGGTTTCACCGGCATCGCGGCGGGCGCGGCGGGCATCGCCAAGGTGCTGTTCTTCCTGTTCCTGATTCTGTTCGTGCTGTTCCTGGTGCTTGGGGTAACGATCTTCAAGTCGGTCAAATGACGGCCCACCCGACGATCACCGCTCGCGCTCACGCGCGCTGTTGTGCTAAGGCAGTTCGATCCAACTAGGGGAGTTTCACCATGCTTTACTACGCACTGGTCTTTTTCATCATCGCCCTGGTCGCCGCCGTGTTCGGCTTTGGCGGCATCGCTGCCGGCGCGGTCGAAATCGCGAAGATCCTGTTCTTCATCTTCCTGGTAGTGGCGCTGGTGACCTTCGTCATGAGCCTGGTCCGCAAGGGCCGATGATCGGCCGATGAAAGGCCGATGAAGGGCCGTCGATGGTCCGACAAGGG
Source organism: Cupriavidus sp. R6-3 (assembly GCF_059772245.1). Taxonomy (NCBI): domain Bacteria; kingdom Pseudomonadati; phylum Pseudomonadota; class Betaproteobacteria; order Burkholderiales; family Burkholderiaceae; genus Cupriavidus; species Cupriavidus sp. R6-3. The sequence continues at coordinate 6,223 of NZ_JCBAJO010000209.1, read as the reverse complement.
CTCGTTGACGGCCCGCTGATCGTCGCCAGGCCCTGCGCCAGGTTGCCTGCATTGCGTCGGCCAAGCGCGGCGCTTAGCGTCGCGCCTTGGCCGACGCGCGTCTTAAGGAGAGTCCCATGCTGACCCACAATCCGAAGGTGAAGAAGGAAGTCCGCCATCTTGCCGATTGCGCCAGCGACACGGTTCGCCAGTTGCGCCACGCCGCCCGCGATACCAGCGGCGCCGCGCGCGAGGCCGCCTCGCCGGTGGTGGACGAGGTGAGGGGACTGATCTCGGCCCTCGAACACACGATCGAGGTGCTGGCGCGCGAAGGTTCGTCCGAGGCCGCGCAGGCCAGCCGCCGGCTGCAGACGCGGGCGCGCATGCTGGCCGATCAGGCCCGCGAGGCCACGGTGCAGAGCGCCAGCCGTGCGCGCGAGCGTGTCGACCAGGCGGTCGTCGGCGTGCAGCACAGCGTCGCCGAGTCGCCGTTCCGCGCCATCGCGATCGCCGCGGCGGTCGGCGCGATCGCCGCGCTGCTGCTGGTGGGTGGCAGCAGCCGCCGCCGCAGCGAGGACGGCAACTACGACGGCAACTGAGCGAACGAGCGACGGCAACGAGCGACGGCAACGGAGGCAACGCACCTCCGGCCGCGAACCCCACAAAGCAACCTGACAGGAGAACCGCATACATGGACACCCAGACCACGGGCGCCGCCTCTTCCCGCACCGATGCCTCCTCCGCCGGCAAGGGGCCGACCCAGGGCTTTCTGTCGGATGTCGCCACCATCCGCGCACGTGCCCGCAAACATATCGAGGACGGCGCGGTCACCGAGAACTACGACGCGGACCGCGCCACTGTGCTCAAGCTGCTGAACGAAGCGCTGGCAACCGAGCTGGTCTGCGTGCTGCGCTACCGGCGCCACCACTTCATGGCCAAGGGCATCCACGCCGAGCCGATCGCGGCCGAGTTCAAGGTCCATGCCGATGAAGAGCAGGCCCACGCCGACCGCATCGCCGCGCGCATCGTGCAGCTGGGCGGCGAGCCGGATTTCTCGCCCGACGGCCTGTCGGCGCGCAGCCATTCGGAATATGTCGCCCCCAACGGGCTGACGGACATGATCCGCGAGAACCTGATCGCCGAGCGGATCGCGATCGAGAGCTATCGCGAGATGATCCAGTACATGGGCGAGCGCGACCCGACCACGCGGCGCATCCTGGAAGAGATCCTGGCGGTCGAGGAGGAGCACGCTGACGAACTGGCCGACATGCTGAGCAAGGAGTAACGGTCCCGGCCGACCACGGCGGCCGCGCATGCCGCCATCAAGAATGTCGCCGGCGCTGCCGATGAAGCCATCGGCAGCGCCGGACAAGGAATTGCGGTGCCTCCCCCGACGCCGCAATATCGCAGTACCCCCCTTCGGATCCCCCCTGGTCCGGTGCCCGGTCCGCCCCCAGCGGCCGGGCTGTTTTTTTGGGGGAGGCGGGATTTCCTCAGACGCCTACACGCCCCACAACACGTCGCAGCCCTCGCGCTGCGAGGCTCGCAGCATGTCGAGGAAGGGATAGGCGCGCTGTCCGAGGTGCAGCGGCTCCTCTTCGTCATCGTCGTAGTCGCTGCCCTTGCCGCGCTGCTCCTCGGGCAGCTGGCTCTGCGCCGGCGACTGCTTGGCCTGCATCACGGCGGCCTCGAGCCGGTGGATCGCGCGGGGGAGTTCTTCCTTGGTGATCACCCCGCGTTCGCCGACGTGCTTGCCGATGATGCCGAGCAACGTGACGGCGAGATCGTTCATCATGATCAGGTCTTGCGACGCGTGGGACTTGAAGGTGATCAGCATGGTGGTTCCTTGTCAGCCTTGTTGGGATGGTAGCCGTCCTGCTCCGGCGCGCCGGGAGCCGGCCGACTGGCTCCTGCGGATGATGTCAGCATAGCACCTGATAAAATCCGCGTTCTGCAATCGATTGCCCGTGCCGCGCTGCGGCATCGCCACGCTGCCGGTGACGGCACCGCCACTATGGCCCAAGCCATCGCGGTCCTGGTCGTGGCGCCCGGGCCCAGACATTCATGCTGCCTGTTCAGACCTCCAAACTTGCCGCCGCGTTCACCGATGCGGTACGCGCGCTGGCGCCGGCCGATGCCGTGCTGCCCGCTGTCGCCTTCGAACGGCCCAAGGTGGCCGCCCACGGCGATCTCGCCTGCAATCTGGCGATGCAGGTGGCCCGCACGCTCAAGCGCAATCCGCGCGAGCTGGCGCAGCAGATCGTCGACGCCGTGAAGGCCGATGCGCGTACCGCCTCGCTGGTGGCGAGCCTGGAGATCGCCGGTCCCGGCTTCATCAACCTGCGGCTGACGCCGGCGGCCAAGGCCGAGACGCTGCGCGCGGTGCTGGAGCAGGGCGACGGCTATGGCGCCCAGCAGCAGGGCGCGCGCGGCCAGGTGCTGGTCGAGTTCGTCTCGGCCAATCCGACCGGCCCGCTGCACGTGGGCCACGGCCGCCAGGCCGCGCTGGGCGACGCGCTCGCCAACCTGCTGTCGTGGCAGGGCTTCGCGGTCCACCGCGAGTTCTACTACAACGACGCCGGCGTGCAGATCCAGAACCTGGCGATCTCGGTGCAGGCGCGCGCGCGCGGCCTGAAGCCGGGCGAGGCCGGCTGGCCCGAGGCCGCCTACAACGGCGACTACATCGCCGACATCGCCGCCGACTTCCTCGCCCGCAAGACCGTGCGCGCTTCCGACGGCGAGCCGGTGACCGCCTCGGGCGACGTCGAGGATCTCGATTCGATCCGCAAGTTCGCCGTCACCTACCTGCGCAACGAGCAGGACATCGACCTGCAGGCGTTCGGCGTCAAGTTCGACCGCTATTACCTCGAGTCGTCGCTGTACACCGACGGCAAGGTCGAGGAAGCGGTGCAGACGCTGATCGCCAAGGGCAAGACCTACGAGAGCGAAGGCGCGCTGTGGCTGCGCACCACCGACGACGGCGACGACAAGGACCGGGTGATGCGCAAGGGCGATGGCAGCTACACCTACTTCGTGCCGGACGTCGCCTATCACACCACCAAGTGGGAGCGCGGCTTCCACAAGGTCATCAACGTGCAGGGCAGCGACCACCACGGCACCATCGCGCGGGTGCGCGCCGGCCTGCAGGGGCTGGAGATCGGCATCCCGGCCGGTTATCCCGACTACGTGCTGCACAAGATGGTCACCGTGATGAAGAACGGCGAGGAGGTCAAGATCTCCAAGCGCGCCGGTTCGTATGTCACGGTGCGCGACCTGATCGAATGGAGCAATGGCGGCGACGAGACCATCCGCGCCTGCCTGGAAGCGGGCGTGGCCGACTGGCCGGCGCATTTCACGCGCGGCCGCGACGCGGTGCGCTTCTTCCTGCTGTCGCGCAAGGCCGACACCGAGTTCGTCTTCGACGTCGACCTGGCGCTCAAGCAGAACGACGAGAACCCGGTGTACTACGTCCAGTACGCGCATGCCCGCATCTGCTCGATCTTCGAGTCGTGGGGCGGCGAGGGCTGGCAGCAGCGCCTGGCCGAGCTGGCCGGCGCCGACCTGGAGCCGGTGACCGGCGCCGCCGCGAGCCCGCAGGCGCTGGCGCTGGGGCAACGGCTGGCCGAATTCCCCGAGATGCTGGCCCAGGCCGCGAACGAGCTGGCGCCGCACGCGGTGGCCTTCTACCTGCGCGATCTGGCGGGCGACTTCCATGCCTTCTACAACGCCGACCGCGTGCTGGTCGATGACGAGCCGGTCAAGCTGGCGCGGCTCGCGCTGCTGGCGGCGACCCGCCAGGTGCTGCGCAACGGCCTCGCGGTGATCGGCGTCTCGGCCCCGCAGCGCATGTGAGGCGGCTGCGCGGCCTGCCGACGTCCCACCCGTTTGCAGGCCGCGATGGCTCGGCTGCCCGGTCGCCATGCCGGGCACTGGCTCTATAATCTTCCGGCAATATCCAAGAGGACTCCATGCAACAGCAACGCAAGCGTGCCCCGCGCAAGGCCAGCCGCGCCCAGCAGCGCGGGGGTACGTTTCTCGGCCTGGTGCTCGGCCTGATCATCGGCCTGGCCATCGCGGTGGTGGTGGCGCTGTATATCACCAAGGCGCCGACGCCGTTCCAGCGCAAGGGCACGCCCAAGCCGGCCGAGCCCGGCAACGTGGTCGGGACCCTGCCGTCGCCGGTGCAGGAGCCGCCGTCGGACCCGAACAAGCCGCTGTGGAGCAAGACCCCGCCCAAGCCGGTCGGCCCGCCGGCGGAACCGGCGCATCGGGAGCCCACCGCGCCCACCACTCCGGCCGCTCCCGCGACCAGGCCGGCGCCGGCGCCTGAGGAAGCCGCCAGGCCCGCGCCCAAGACCGCCGAGAAGCCGGCGGAAAAGGCAGCCGAGCGTCCGGTCGCCGACCCGATCGCCGAGATCGCCCAGGCCGATGCCAACAAGGTCGGTTATCTGCTGCAGGTCGGCGCCTTCCGCTCGCAGGACGACGCCAACCGGCAGAAGGCCAACCTGGCGATGCAGGGCTTCGAGGCCAAGGTCACCGACCGCGAGGTCAACGGCGTCAAGCTGTATCGCGTGCGGCTCGGCCCGTACAACAAGATCGAAGACATGAACCGCGCGCGCGACCGCCTGCAATCGGCCGGTTTCGAGGCGTCGGTGATCCGCTTCACCAAGCAGTAAGCCAGGAGGCGGCGGCGCCGGGGCGGGCTGAACCCGCGCGGCGCATCGCTGTCATACGCAGACCGTTTCACTTTTCTCTCGCGCCATGAAGAAAATCGCCGCCTTGTTCGCCACGCTCGCCGCCGCCGCGGGACTGATGATGGCATCGCCCGCCCAGGCCGCGCCGGCCGAAGGCAAGGAATACCAGGTCCTGAAGGCGGCCCAGCCCGTCACCGCAGGCAAGATCGAGATCACCGAGTTCTTCTGGTACGGCTGCCCGCATTGCTACGACTTCGAGCCCGAGCTGGAGGGCTGGGTCAAGAAGCAGGGCAAGGACGTGGTGTTCAAGCGCGTGCCGGTGGCGTTCCGCGACGACCTGCTGCCGCATACGCGCATCTACTACGCGCTCGAATCGATGGGCAAGCTCGACGCCATGCACAACAAGGTCTTCAGCGCGATCCACGCCGAGCGCAAGCGCCTGCTGGACCCGAACGAGATCGCCGACCTGATGGCCAAGAACGGCATCGACCGCAAGGCCTTCCTGGAGGCCTACAACTCGTTCTCGGTGTCGACCAATACCACGCGGGCCAACAAGATCGCCGACGCCTACAAGATCGACGGCGTGCCGACCATCGTGATCCAGGGCAAGTACGTGACCTCGCCGTCCATCGCGGGCAGCAAGGGCGCCGCGCTGCAGACGATGGACTACCTGGTGACCCAGGTCCGCGACAAGAAGCTGTGATGACACCGCGCGCCGCCGTCGCCGCCGAAGCACGGCCGGCGCGCGGCTGAGCGGCGCGCTTCCTTCCGCTTCGTCCCTCCGCTTCGCCTCTCTCCTTCCCCCGCCGCCCGATGCGACCCGTCAAAGTCTTTCTCACCGGCGCATCGAGCGGAATCGGCCAGGCCCTGGCGCGCGAATATGCGCGGCAGGGCGCGATTCTCGGCCTGGTCGGCCGCCGCGACGATGCACTGCGCGCGTTCGTCGCCACCCTGCCCAATCCCAATGCCGCCCGCGTCTATGCGGCCGACGTGCGCGATGCCGACGCGATGCTCGGCGCCGCGCAGGACTTTCTCGACCATTTCGGCTGTCCCGATGTCGTGATCGCCAATGCCGGCGTGTCGGTCGGCACGGTGGCGAGCGAACGCGAGGATCTGGAGGCGTTCCGCGCGGTCATGGATACCAACTGGTTCGGCGTGCTGACCACCTTCCAGCCCTTCCTGGCGCCGATGCAGGCCCGGGACGTGGGGCCGCGCGAGTGGCGCGGCACGCTGGTCGGCATCGCCAGCGTCGCCGGCGTGCGCGGACTGCCGGGCGCGGGCGCCTACAGCGCGTCGAAGTCGGCGGTGATCAAGCTGCTGGAGAGCCTGCGGCTGGAGCAGCGGCCGCACCGCATCCGCGTGGTCACCATCGCGCCCGGCTATATCCGCACGCCGATGACCGCGCGCAATCCGTATCCGATGCCCTTCCTGATGGACGCCGACGCCTTCGCGCGCAAGGCGGTGCGGGCGATCGCCGCGGGCCGGCGCTTTGCCGTGGTGCCGTGGCAAATGGGAGTCGTGGCCTCGGTGCTGCACGTGCTGCCGCGCTG
>NZ_JCBAJO010000208.1:0-8525 GCF_059772245.1 Cupriavidus sp. R6-3 | reverse complement strand
GAGGCCGGCGGCCAGGCCCAGCGATACGCCGACCTGCCAGGCCAGCGTGTACGAGCCGAGCGCGTCGAACAGCAGACCGCCGCCGAAGGCGCCGACGAAGCTGCCGATCTGGTGGCTGAAGAACGCCACGCCGCCCAGCATGGCCTGCCAGCGCAGGCCGAAAGTCTCCGCGATCCAGCCCGCCACCAGCGGCGCCACGCCCAGCCACAGGAAGCCCATCACCGCGGCGAACACCAGCGTGCTCTCGGGCGTCGGTGCCGACGAGAAGTACCAGGTCAGCGCCAGCGAGCGCACCGTGTAGATGCCGCCGAGCAGCAGCAGCTTGTTGACGCGGCCGCCGGCCCAGCCGAAGAACAGGCTGCCCAGCACGTTGAAGCCGCCGATCACGCCGAGCGCCTGCGCGCTGAGCATCGCGTCCATGCCGCAGACATCGAGATAGGACGGCAGATGCGTGGTCAGGAAGACCAGCTGCATGCCGCAGACGAAGTACGCCAGCGCCATCACCAGGAAGGGCGCATGGCGCAGCGCGGTGCCCAGCGCCTGGCGTGCGTTCTGCTCGATCCCGGTGGTCGACACCGGCGCGGGCAGCCGGTCCACACGGCCGGCGAACCACGCGGCCGGCAGCATCGCCAGCGCCAGCACGACGAAGGCCGCCATGCCGACGCGCCAGCCGTAGCCCTGCGCGACGACCTGCCCGATCGGCGCGGCGATCAGCGCGCCCAGCGACCCGGCGGCCGACACGATGCCGAGCACCGTGCTGCGCAGCGTCGGCGAGATCGGACGGGCGGCGACCGCCATCGCGATCGCGCTGCCGGTGCAGGCCATCGAGGCGCCGATCGCGACGCCGGCGCCCAGCGTGACGCCGATCATCCCCTCCGCCCCGGCGAGCAGGGCCAGCCCCAGCACATACAGCGTGGCGCCGCTCATCATCAGCGGGCGAAAGCCGACCCGCACCGCCCACGCGCCGGCGATCGGCTGCAGCAGTCCCCAGGCGAGGTTCTGCACCGCGATCGCCACGGTGAAGTCCGATACCGAGATGCCGATGTCGCGCGTCAGCGGCGGCATGAAGATGCCCAGGCTCTGGCGCAGGCCCATGGCCAGGCTCAACATCACGGAAGCGCCGATCAGGATCGGCAGGGCGGGACGCAGTTCGCTGAGCAGCGAGGGGTTCAGGCGGGAGGAAGGCACGGCGGGGCTGTCTCGGAGAGATTTGTCGTTATGGGTATGGGGGACTGCGGTGCCCGGAAGGGCTTGCGGCGCGGCGGCGCGAGGCGGCGTGCGGGGCATGTCCAGGGACGACCGAGCGTAAGTCCGTCCGTTTGGGGGTGTCAATTTTTCTCAAAGACGGACCGCTGCGGCCGCATCGTGGAACGCGCGCGGCAGGGAGGGCGCGGCACGGAAATTGCAGCGGCCGCTCCGACATGACGACCTCGCTGCCCGATTCCATCCGGCGCCTGCTGCGCGAACGCTTCGACATCCGGCGGCTGCGCCCCGGGCAGGCCGAAGTCATCGACAGCGTGCTCCAGGGCCACGACACGCTGGCGGTGATGCCCACCGGCAGCGGCAAGTCGCTGTGCTACCAGGTGCCGGCGATGTGCCTGGACGGCCTGACGGTGGTGGTCTCGCCGCTGATCTCGCTGATGCAGGACCAGGCCGAGAAGCTGGAAGGACTCGAGCTGGATCCGGCGGTGGTCAACAGCGCGGTCGGCGATGCCGCGGCCGATGCCGCGCTGGACAGCCTGGCCCGCCGCGACGAGCGGATCGTGCTGACCACGCCGGAGCAGCTGCAGGACCCCGAAGTCATCGCGTCGATCCAGCGCAATCGCGTCGCCTTGCTGGTCGTCGACGAGGCGCACTGCATCTCGCAGTGGGGCCATGATTTCCGTCCCGCGTATCTCGGCATTCCCGATGCGGTGCGCGCGCTCGGACGCCCGCCCGTGCTGGCGCTGACCGCGACCGCTACCGACGCGCTGATCCACGATATCGCCGCGCAGCTGGACCTGCAGTCGCTGTGCGTGGTCAAGGCCGGCCTGTACCGGCCCAATCTGATCTATGCGGTCCAGCATGTCGCCGGCGACGACGAGCGGCTGGCGCAGGTGCGCAGCCTGGTCGCGCGCGAGCCAGGCGCGGGCATCGTCTACACGGCCACGGTGCGGGAGGCCGAGCGGCTGCATGCCGGGCTCAAGGAGGCCGGGCAGGACGTGGCCCTCTATCACGGCCGCTGCACCGCCGTGCAGCGCCGCGACAGCCAGGCCGCCTTCATGGCCGGCGATTGCCGCGTGATGGTCGCCACCAACGCCTTTGGCATGGGCATCGACAAGCCCGATGTCCGCTTCATCGTCCATGCCCAGCTGCCCGGCAGCCTCGATGCCTATTACCAGGAGACCGGCCGTGCCGGGCGCGATGGCAAGCCGGCACGCTGCACGCTGCTGCACGACGAGCGCGACAAGCGCGTCCAGCAGTTCTTCCTGGCCAACCGCTATCCCGGCGCCGATACGCTCGAACAGATCGTCGCGGCGATGGGCGGCCGCCGCGATGCCGCCGCGCCGCTGTCGCTCGACGCGCTGCATCAGGCGTTGCCCAATGTGGCCCGGCGCAAGCTGCAGGTCGCGCTGACGATGCTGTGCGAGGCCGATATCGCGCGCCGCCACCAGGACGGCAGCTACAGCCGGCGGCCGGACAAGAACGATGCCGAGGCGGTGCGCAGCATCGCGGCGCAGTACGCCGAACGCAGCGACAAGGACCGCGCCACGCTCGAGGCCATGCTGCACTACGCTCGCAGCGGCCGCTGCCGCTGGGCGATGCTGCTGGAGTACTACGGCGAGCACGGCGGCCCGGAACGCTGCGGCACCTGCGACAGCTGCGTGCGGGCCGCCGAGGCCGCGCGCCATCCGGTCGAGCCGTTGCCCGAAACGAGAACCGGCGCCAGCGCGCCGCGTTTCGCCGAAGGGGACAAGGTGCGCGCCCGCCGTCATGGCGTCGGCACCGTGGTGGCGACCACGCGCGAACGCGTCGATGTGCGCTTCCCGGACGGCACGATCCGCCGCTTCGTGCCGCGCTATCTGAGGCGCGAGGCGTAGGCCGCCGCTCGTACGCGTGGCGGTCGCGGTCCTGTGGCGGCGCACGGAAGGCGCCTGAGCCGTGCCGGGCGATACATGACAAAACCGTCAGCCTGGCGCCAGCGGCTTGACCGGCAGCGACGGATAGCATCGGTGCCGCCCGATGTTCTCCGATTGCCGCCATGCCTGCCGACCCCGCCTTCGCCGCATCCCGTTCGCCTTCTTCACGGGCTTCTTCTTCTTGCAGGCTGCCAGCCACCGCGCCGCTGCTGCTGCCACTGCTGCTTGCGGCATTGACCCTGGCCGCCTGCGGCAAGGAGCAGGCCCCCGCCGCCGCCCGGACCCCCGAGGTCGCCTATGTCACGCTGCGGCACCAGCCGGTGGCGCTCAGCACCGAACTGCCCGGCCGTACCGTGGCCTACCGCGTCGCCGAGGTTCGGCCGCAGGTCGACGGCATCATTCTGAAGCGGCTGTTCAAGGAGGGCAGCGAGGTCCGGCAGGGCCAGCAGCTCTACCAGATCGATCCGTCCATCTACCAGGCAGCGCACGCCAGCGCGTCGGCGACGCTGGAGTCCGCGCGGCAGACCGCGCAGCGCTACGAGCGGCTGGCGCGCGATCGGGCGGTGAGCCAGCAGGAATACGAGCAGGCGCGAGCGGCCTGGCTGACGGCGCAGGCGGCGGTGGACCGCGCGGCGATCGACCTGCGCTACACCCGGGTGCTCGCGCCGATCTCGGGGCGCATCGGCCGCTCCTTCGCCAGCGAGGGCGCGCTCGCCACCAACGGCCAGGCCAACGCGCTGGCCACCGTGCAGCAGCTCGATCCGATCTATGTCGATGTCACGCAGCCGTCGTCCGCGCTGCTCGGGCTGCGGCGCGATCTCGCGGCCGGCCGCCTCGAAGCCGCGGGGGACAACGCCGCGCGCGTGCGCTTGATCCTCGAAGACGGCAGCGAGTACGCCGAGCCGGGCCGGCTCGAGTTTACCGAGGTGGGGGTGGACACCGGCACCGGCTCGGTGACCTTGCGCGCGGTGTTTCCCAATCCCCGCCACGAACTGCTGCCCGGCATGTTCGTGCGGGCGCGGATGCAGCAGGGCGTGCGGCCCGCCGCCATGCTGGCGCCGCAGCGCGGCGTCACGCGCGACGCGAAGGGGCAGGCCACCGCGCTGCTCGTCAATCAGAACGACGAGGTCGAGCTGCGCCGGATCGAGGCCGAACGCGTGATCGGCGACAACTGGCTGGTCAGCGGCGGCCTGCAGCCGGGCGAACGGCTGATCGTGGACGGAGTGCAATTCGTGCGGCCGGGCATGAAGGTGCGGCCGTTGCCGCTGACGGCGGCGGTGCCGGCCAATGCAGCCAACGTGGCCAACGCGGCGAACACAGCCAACACAGCCAACACGGCCAACACGGCCAACACGGCCAACGCGCCTGACGCAGCGAATGCGCCCACCGCGGCCAGCGCCGCCGTCTCGCAGCGTTGAACGGAGCGCCTCGATGTCCCGCTTCTTTATCGAACGCCCCATCTTCGCGTGGGTCATCGCGCTGGTGATCATGCTGGCGGGCGCGCTGTCGATCGGCGCGCTCCCCGTGAGCCAGTATCCGGCCATCGCGCCGCCGACCATCGCGATCCAGGTCAACTACCCTGGCGCGTCGGCGCAGACCGTGCAGGACACCGTGGTGCAGGTCATCGAGCAGCAGCTCAACGGCCTGGATCGCCTGCGCTACATCTCGTCCGAGAGCAACGGCGACGGCAACATGACCATCACCGTCACCTTCGAGCAGGGCACCAACCCGGACATCGCCCAGGTACAGGTCCAGAACAAGCTGCAGCTGGCCACGCCGCTGCTGCCGCAGGAGGTGCAGCAGCAGGGCATCCGCGTGACCAAGTCGGTGCGCAATTTCCTGATGATCGTCGGCGTGGTATCCAGCGACGGCAGCATGACGCGCGAGGACCTGGCCAACTACATCGTCTCGAACATCCAGGACCCGCTGTCGCGCACGCCGGGCGTGGGCGACTTCCAGGTATTCGGCGCGCAGTACGCGATGCGGATCTGGCTCGATCCGGCCAGGCTCACCGCCTACCAGCTGACGCCGTCGGACGTCAGGACCGCGATCCAGGCGCAGAACGTGCAGGTCGCGTCGGGACAGCTGGGCGGACTGCCGTCGGTCGCCGGCCAGCAGCTGAACGCGACCGTGGTTGGCAAGACGCGGCTGCAGACGCCCGAGCAGTTCCGCGAGATCCTGCTCAAGGTCAACGGCGACGGCTCGCAGGTCCGGCTCAAGGACGTGGCGGAAGTCGGCCTCGGCGGCCAGGACTACAACATTAATGCGCAGTACAACGGCCGCCCGGCCTCCGGCATCGCGATCCGCCTCGCCAGCGTCGCCAACGCGCTCGATACCGCCAAGGCGATCCGCGCGACGCTGGGCGAGCTCGAGCCGTTCTTCCCGCCGGGCATGCAGGTGGTCTATCCGTACGACACCACGCCGGTGATCTCGGCCTCGATCGAGGGCGTGGTGCGCACGCTGCTCGAGGCCGTGGTGCTGGTGTTCCTGGTGATGTATCTGTTCCTGCAGAACGTGCGTGCCACGCTGATTCCGACCATCGCGGTGCCGGTGGTGCTGCTGGGCACCTTCGGCGTGCTGGCGGCGTTCGGCTATTCGATCAATACGCTGACGATGTTCGGCATGGTGCTGGCGATCGGGCTGCTGGTCGACGATGCCATCGTGGTGGTCGAGAACGTCGAGCGGCTGATGGCCGAGGAAGGGCTGTCGCCGAAGGAAGCCGCGCGCCGCTCGATGGGACAGATCCAGGGCGCGCTGATCGGCATCGCGCTGGTGCTGTCGGCGGTGTTCCTGCCGATGGCGTTCTTCGGCGGCTCCACCGGCGTCATCTATCGGCAGTTCTCGATCACCATCGTGTCGGCGATGGTGCTGTCGGTGCTGGTCGCGCTGGTGCTGACGCCGGCGCTGTGCGCGACCATGCTGCGTCCGCTGCCGCAGCACGGGCAGGGAGACGGGAACGGGCACGGCGAGCCGAAACGCGGCCCGCTGGGCTGGTTCAATCGCGGCTTCGACGCGGCCACGCGCGGTTACGAACGCGGCGTGGTGGCGGTGCTCAAACGCCGCGGCCGCTACTTCGCCGTCTATCTGCTGATCCTCGCGCTGGCGGCGTGGATGTTCACGCGGATCCCGACCTCGTTCCTGCCCGACGAGGACCAGGGCGTGCTGTTCGCGCAGGTGCAGACGCCGCCCGGCGCGTCGGCGCAGCGCACGCAACAGGTACTGGACCGGCTGCGCGAATACCTGCTGCAGGAGGAGGGTGGCGTGGTGCAGTCGCTGTTCACCGTCAACGGCTTCAACTTCGCCGGCCGCGGCCAGAGCTCGGGCTTTGCGTTCGTGCTGCTCAAGCCGTGGCACGAACGCCTCGGCGAGGCGACCAGCGTGTTCGATCTTGCGCGGCGGGCGCAGGCGCGGTTCAGCGGCATGCGCGATGCGATGGCCTTCGCCTTCGTGCCGCCGGCCGTGATGGAGCTGGGCAATGCGACCGGCTTCGACGTCTATCTGCAGGACCGGGCCGGCGTCGGCAGAGCGGTGCTGATGCAGGCGCGCGACCGCTTCCTGCAGCTCGCCGCCCAGCGTCCGGAGCTGCAGCGGGTGCGGATGAACGGCCTGAACGACGAGCCGCAATACCGGCTGGAGATCGACGACGAGAAGGCGCGCGCGCTCGGCGTGTCGCTGGCCGAGATCAACAGCACGGTGTCGATCGCCTGGGGCTCCAGCTATGTCAACGACTTCATCGACCAGGGCCGCGTCAAGCGGGTCTATCTGCAGGGCAGGCCCGACGCGCGGATGAACCCCGACGATCTGGCCAAATGGTTCGTGCGCAACGACCGCGGCGCCATGGTGCCGTTCACCGCGTTTGCCAGCGGCAGCTGGGGCTACGGCTCGCCCAAGCTGCAGCGCTACAACGGCGTGGCGGCGATCCAGATCCTGGGCGAGCCGGCGCCCGGCCACAGCTCCGGCGAAGCGATGGCCGCGGTGGAGGCGATCATGGGGCAGATGCCGGCCGGCGTGGGCTACTCCTGGAGCGGGCTGTCGTACGAGGAGCGGCTGTCGGGCGCGCAGGCCCCGGCGCTGTACGCGCTGTCGCTGCTGGTCGTATTCCTGTGCCTGGCCGCGCTGTACGAGAGCTGGACGATCCCGTTCTCGGTGATGCTGATCGTGCCGCTCGGCATCGTCGGCGCGCTGGCGGCGACGCTGCTGCGCGGCCTGCCCAACGATGTGTTCTTCCAGGTCGGCCTGCTGACGACGATGGGGCTGTCGGCCAAGAACGCCATCCTGATCGTCGAGTTCGCCAAGGCGCTGCACGACCAGGGCAAGGGCATCGTCGAGGCCGCGATCGAGGCGAGCCGGATGCGGCTGCGGCCCATCGTGATGACCTCGCTGGCCTTCGTGCTCGGCGTGGTCCCGCTGGCCACGTCGGTCGGCGCGGGCTCGGGCAGCCAGCATGCGATCGGCACCGGCGTGATCGGCGGCATGATCACGGCGACGGTGCTGGCGATCTTCTGGGTGCCGCTGTTCTATGTCGCGGTGCACCGCTGGTTCGGCGGAAAGTACGGCCCACAGGCCGCCGAAGCCTCGACAAGGACCGCGTGAAGAACCTTACCGCCCGGGTATTTGTTACTCACGGGCCCGGGGGCCGATCGCGAGCCGATGCCGGCGGCACAAGCCTTCCTCCGGCCGCAGGCGCGTGCTGATGCAGTTTGCGGCCCCTGCTGCGCATGCGCCGCCGGCAATGGCAGGGTTCTTGCAGCTTGCCTGCAGGCATCGTGATGAATGGAGGGCACCATGGCACAGCAACCGCAAGGTGAGCAGGGCGGAAAGGGCGGCAGCGGCGGGGGTGGACAGAACGCCGGGCAGAATCCCGCCACCGATCCGGCGCAGCGTCCCGATCCCGAGGCCGCGAATACCGATGAGACCGTGCAGGCCGAGGAGCGCGCTGCGGGCGGCGCGTCGGGCGGCGCCTCGGGCGGCGTGTCCGGCAGCGGCAACACGCTGGGCGATGGCATGACCTCCGGCGGCGCGGAGAACGTCGAGGAGCGCAAGGTCCTCCAGCAAGGGGAGGACGGCCAGGACAGCCAGAACGACAACAAGGGAGACAAGGGCCAGCAGGGCCCCGTGAAGATCGCCGTCGCCGGCGACGAACACGGGGACGAGGACGCGACCAGCCAGTAGCAATGGATTGCCGCGGCGCACCGGCGCAGGTCCACGGCGCGATGGGTGCCGTGGACGGTTCGGCGCCGGTACGTCGGGCATCAACCGCTGAGCAAGCAGAGGAGCACCCGATGAAAACCACCTGGGTCCTGGTGGCCGACGAGGCCATCGCCCGTATTCTCGAAGGGCACAAGCCCGGCCAGGAACTGGCCTGCATCGATGAACTGACCGACGCCGGCGCGCATGCCGATGCCG
>NZ_JCBAJO010000207.1:0-8580 GCF_059772245.1 Cupriavidus sp. R6-3 | reverse complement strand
GACGAGGCGTTGCAGCGCTGGAGCGCGGTGTTCCATGGCGCGGCGGCACTGCCCGGCGACGCCGGCTTCGCGGTCGCCCGCGCGGCCATCCGCACCGCCACGGCCACGCTGCTCAGCGATCCCGAGCGCGCCGAGCCGGCGATCGCGTCGCTGCTCGCCCATCTGCAGGCATCGCGCATGCAGACGGCGCAGCAGCTGCACGTACGCGCCGAACTGATTCCCTATCTGCCGCCCGCGCAGCAGGTTCCGGCATGGCACGCGCTATGGGACGAGGTCGAACGGCGGTCGCTGCCGTCGCTGGCGATGCTGCTGGTCCATGTCCAGCGCTGGCACCCTTGCGATCCGCTCCATGCTTGGCGGCGCGCGCAAGACTACTGCCTGACCGCCACCGCGCCGACGCCCGAGCAGCGCGCCGCGCTGATGTGCCAGGCCGGGCTCTTCTGCGCGCCCGGCACGGCCGACGCCGAAGCCATGTTCGATGCGATCGGCGAACTGGCCCTGCGCCACCACCAGTTGCTGCCGCTCGTGCAATGGGTGGCCACCGATGACGACCAGCCGGCCGACCGTATCGTGTCCGTCATCTGGAAATTGCCGCCCCCGGTGCAGGCGCGTGCCTTCTCTCAATGGCTGGCGCTGCGCGGTTGGGTCGACGAACTGCTGCCCGTGCCGCTGCCGCTGGCACGGCAACTGCAAGCGATGGGCTGCTGGGAGGAACTGGGCGAGATGTCCACTGCCTGGACCCGGCGCTGCAGCCGCCTGCTGGAAACCGGGCCGACGCTGCTGCCCTCGGCGGCGCACGACGCCGTGCCGGAACTGGCCGCGGACATGCTCGGCGTGCTGGAGGCGTCCGCCCCCGCCGCTCGCCCGCCGGAGCTGCTGGCGGAGGTCGCCCAACTGACCAGCGGCCTGTGGCTGCAGGCCGCTGCATCGCCGCTGATCGATCGCACCTGGGACCTGATCGACCGGCTCGATGCGCCGGCGGTGCGTACCGCGATGGAGATCCTGTACCGGCTCAAGCAGGCATCCCGCAAGCTGCCCGGGGACGGCGACCTGCTGTTGGGCGAGTGCTGGGCCAGGCCGACGCTGCTGCGCGCCGCCGAGCTGGTGCGCACGCGCTTCACCGCGCCCGAGCGCCGCCGCTGGCTGGTGCGGCTGGTCGAGGCCGAAGGCCGGATGGGCGATTTCCGTCCGGACGTGGAGCGCAACCGCTTCGATGCGGTCCGGCAGGCGCTGTGGCGTATCGCGAGCGCCCTGCCGAGGGAGGCCATCGACGCTGTGCACGGCACGATCGCGGCCTGGTTTGCCCCCGCCTCGCGCGATCCGTCGGCGCTCAGGGCCTGGCAGCAGGCCGTGGCCCAGTTCGACGCATATCGGCGCTAGGGCGGCGCGGCGGTCGCGGTCGCGGTCGCGGTCACTGTCGCTGTCGCTGTCGCTGTCGCTGTCGCTGTCGCTGTCGCTGTCGCTGTCGAGGAGGGTAGGCCTTCCTCCTCCCCCAATGGAGATTCCGCGCACGGCATGCGGCCGGGACCGAGAACCGAAAGGCGCGGCCGCTTCCGGATCACGGCCCTCCACATCCGCCGACAGAATGCCGGGCCCGCGAACCGCGGCAGTCGGGCGCCATTCCGGCCGTCCACCGCCGGTTCGCCGAAGAGACCCGTCATGCAAGCCAGCCCCGCCCGCCAGACCGTTGCCCCTTGCCTCGCCGACGGCACCCCGCCATCCGAGCCGGTTCCGCAGCCGGCCACCATGTCCGGCCTGGAGTTGCTGCCCGCACCGGTGCACGACTTCATCCTCGCGCTGCTGCCGCCGCAATCCAGGCTCTGCCTGGAACGGCAGGTTTCGAAGGGTCTGCAAACCCGGCTCGAACGACATGCACGCCACGATCTGGCGCTTCGGCGCGCCGCCAACGTATGGACCGTTGGCGAGCTGGCGGCAGTCCTGTCCGATGGATCGGCCCAGCCATTCGGCGGCCTGCCACCCGCCTCGCGCGCGGCGGTTCTGGGCACGCTGGTCGGCCGGCTGCGCGGCCTGCCGCGATCCGGACACGACGCCGGTTTCCGGCTGCTGCTGGAACAGACCCTGCGGCTGCCCGCGCCGCTTCGGACGGCGCCGCTGGACACACTGGCCAGTTGCATCGACGAACGTGCGGCCGTGGTGAGCCTCGACACCTTGCTCGACTGCGTCGCCATGATCGCGGCCGAACCGCTTGCGCTATCGGCAAGGCTCAGGCGCACGGCCCTCGCGCTGGAGAACCGCGCGAAGCCGTGCGGCATCGCCAGCCAGTTGCTGCCGGACGCGTCCGCGGCGCTGGCGCTGGCTCGGGCGTTCCCCGCTGCCGAGCAGGCCGAAGCGCTGTCGGTCGGCACGGCGGCTTTCGCACGCGCCTGCGCCAACGACCAGGACGCTGCGGCCCCGTGGCGCGCCCTGCTCCAATGCGTGGCGCGGGACGAGGCCGATCCCGCGCAACGCGGTCGCTTGATCGCCGCGCTTGCCGGCTGCCTTCCCGGCATCGACGGACAGCACGCATTCTTCGGCATCGACGCCGCAACGGCGTCGCGACATTCGACGCTGCTGCTGGATACGGTCTTTTCCCTGCCGGGCGATGGACCGTTTCACGCCATCGCCTGTCTGCTGGGCACCGAGGCTTCCCCAGGTCCGTTCCAGCATGTCAGCCGCACGCAACGAACCGAATTGCTCGGCGACATCGCGCAGCGGATGCAGGCTGCGGCCTTGACCGAGCCGCAGCGGCTCCATCTCCGTGCTGCGCTGTTGCGCTTCGTGCCGGATCTGGCGACATGGGACACCTTGTGGGACGCGGCGCTGCGGGGCGAGCACGCAGAAACGCTGCGATTGCTGGGCTCGGTCCTGCCGATTTGCCAGTCGCCCGCGCCCGATCCCACCCGGCTGCTGCGCTTGCAATCCGCCGCGCTGGACGCAACGGCGTTGCCGCCTTCGACCCGTTCCGCACTGCTGAAGGAGGCGCTGTACTACGGCCGGGACGCGATCAACGCATCAGGCCTGACCGAATCGACGCTTGCCGGCGCCGCAGCCTTGGCGCGCGACCACGGCGAATATGGCGCACTCGCGCGCTGGGCGCAGGCCGGCCGGCCAGCCGCGAGGCGTCGCGTCGTCGAGGTCATCCGAGGCCTTGCGCCGGCGCAGCAGGTGAGCGCCGTGCGGCAATGGCTGGACGAGGGGAGGTGGTTGGGTCTGGAGGATCTCGTCGACCTGTCGGCACTGGCGGATCCGCTTGCACAGACGGGGCACTTCGGCAAGCTTGCCGACCTCGTCCGTACCGTCTGCGAACGGGGCGCGAAATGGACCGGCCAGTGGGGCTGCAGGCCCGCGCTTCGAGGACGGGTCGAAGCTGCGGGGCGGATACTCGCCGACTATTGGATCGGGCAGCTCGAAGCGATTCCGCAGTGCCGGAGGCCCGCAACGCTTGCCGCGGCGGCCCTGTTTGCCCACCAGCTCGACGCGGTGACGGATCACGACGCCGAACGGGTCCAGCGGGCATGGAAGCTGATCGAGCCGCTCGATGCGGACGATCTGCGCCTCTGTCTGGCGGACCTGCGCCCGTTCCGCCGGCTGGAGAAGTGGGATGCGCCGGGACAGGGATTGCAGGACCGCTGGCCAAGGTCCGCGGTCCCGCTCGCTGCCGCGATCGTGCGCACCCGACTGTCCGGACCGGAACGGCGCGAATGGCTGGCGCATTTGCTCGGCAGGCTGTGGGCCCTGGAGAGCGAGCGGGAGACTGCCGGGCAGGGCGGACGCCAGCCACGCTTCGACCGCGCAAGGCAGGCGGCATGGGACCTCGCCATCAGCTTGCCGCGGGCGCAATGGTCCTATGCCGTGGGCTATCTCGCGCAGTGGTTTGCCGCCCCGCCGGACGCGCCGCATGAGCGCGCGCCATGGGAGCAGGCCAGGGCAAGCTTCGATGCATGGTTCGGCGCCTGAACGGGCGGGGTGCATGCCGGCGGTTCCTCCGCCGTCCC
The DNA here is from genome assembly GCF_059772245.1 of Cupriavidus sp. R6-3. Taxonomy (NCBI): domain Bacteria; kingdom Pseudomonadati; phylum Pseudomonadota; class Betaproteobacteria; order Burkholderiales; family Burkholderiaceae; genus Cupriavidus; species Cupriavidus sp. R6-3. Next base: position 4,585 of record NZ_JCBAJO010000207.1, on the reverse strand, counting down.
GTCCGTCATCCCAATGACGGCGCCCGCTGACGGCTCCCTCTTGCGGCGCCCTCTGACGGTGCCCTTTGGCCGGACGGGACGGCCGGGGCGCGCCGGCGGGCACGCCCCCCGGCCACCGGTGCCGACGCTTTATAATCGCTGTTTTGCGCACCGTCCCTTCCCGCCCTGCCCTGCAGGCAACCACGCCGGTCGCATCTCCACCCGCGTCTTTCACCTCTGCCGCTCCTGCGCCTCAAGCCCATGCCCGCCCAATTGATCGACGGCAACGCCCTTGCCAAGCAAATCCGTTCCGAAGCCGCCCTGCGCGCCGCCCGCCTGACCGAGCGCGGTCACCAGCCCGGGCTCGCCGTGGTCCTGGTCGGCGAGGACCCGGCCAGCCAGGTCTATGTCCGCAACAAGGTCAAGGCGTGCGAGGACAACGGTTTCTACTCGTCGCTGGACCGCTATCCCGCGGACCTGTCCGAGGCCGACCTGCTGGCCCGCATCGACGAACTGAATCGCGATCCGAAGATCCACGGCATCCTGGTGCAGTTGCCGCTGCCCAGGCACATCGACAGCCACAAGGTGCTGGAGGCGATCGCCCCGGAGAAGGATGTCGACGGCTTCCACGTCGCCAACGCCGGCGCGCTGATGACCGGCGCGCCGCTGTTCCGCCCCTGCACCCCCTATGGTTGCATGAAGATGCTCGAGTCGATCCAGTATCCGCTGCGCGGCGCGCAGGCGGTGGTGGTCGGCGCCTCCAACATCGTCGGCAAGCCGATGGCGATGCTGCTGCTGCAGGCCGGCGCCACCGTGACGATCTGCAACAGCAAGACGCGCGACCTCGGCGCCCATACCCGCCAGGCGGACGTGATCGTCGCCGCGGTCGGCCGCCGCAACCTGATCACGGCGGACATGGTCAAACCCGGCGCGGTGGTGATCGATGTCGGCATGAACCGCGACGACGCCGGCAAGCTGTGCGGCGACGTGGACTTCGCCGGGGTACGCGAAGTGGCCGGCTATATCACGCCGGTCCCGGGCGGCGTCGGTCCGATGACGATCACCATGCTGCTGGTCAATACGCTGGAGGCGGCCGAGCGCGCGGCAGGCTGAGGCGAGCGCCGGTACACTGGGCAAAACGGCTGGGCAAAACGGCTGGGCAAAACCCCTGGGCAAGCCCCTGGCCGATCCGCTGGACGACCCGCCGGACAACGCGCCGCCCTCCCTCGCTGCGAAGCCACGCTGGAAAACCGCGCAGATGCCCCCAGCTGCGGAATATCCGACCGTCAACCCCAACGCCAACGCGAACGAACAAGCCATGGACCAAGCCGACAAGAACGCCAACCCGCTGCTGGACTTCAGCGACCTGCCCCGCTTCGCCGAGATCCGCCCCGAGCATATCGGCCCGGCGCTGGACGTGCTGCTTGAAGCGGCGCAACGCGCCGTCGCGCTGGTCGAGGATCCGGCCCGGCCCGCCACGTGGGCCGATACCGTCGACACGCTCGAGCAGGCCACCGAGCCGCTGGGCCGCGCCTGGGGCGTGGTCGGCCACCTGAGCTCGGTCGCCGACACGCCGGCGCTGCGCCAGGCCCACGCCGAAAACCTGCCGCGCATGACCGAGTTCTGGTCCTCGCTGGGCCAGAACCTGGCGCTCTACGAAAAGTACAAGGCGCTGGCCGCCAGCCCCGAATACGCGGCGCTGAGCCCGGCCCGCAAGCAGCTGCTCGACAACGAGCTGCGCGGCTTCCGCCTCGGCGGCGCCGAGCTGCCGGAGGACCAGAAGCCGCGCTTTGCCGAGATCCAGGAACAGCAGGCACAGCTGGGCAAGGCCTTCTCCGACCACGTGCTGGACGCGACCAACGCCTACTCGCTGGTGATCGAGGACCCGGCGCGCCTGGCCGGCCTGCCGCCCGACACGCTGGAAGCGGCGCGCGAGGCCGCGGCCAAGGACGGCAAGGAAGGCTGGAAGTTCACGCTGCATTTCCCCTCGTATTTCCCGGTGCTGCAGTACGCGGACGACCGCGCGCTGCGCCAGACGCTGTACGAGGCCAACGTCACGCGCGCCTCCGAGCTGAGCCCGCAGTACGGCACCGGCCAGGCCGACTGGGACAACACCGCGAATATGCGCGAGCAGCTGGCGCTGCGCCGCGAAGAAGCCCGCATGCTGGGCTACGGCTCGTACGGCGAGGTGTCGCTGGTGCCCAAGATGGCCGATTCGCCGGCGGAAGTGCTGCGCTTCCTCGACGAACTCGCCGCCAAGGCCCGCCCCTATGCCGAGCGCGACTGGGCCGAGCTGCGCGAATTCGCCGCCAAGGAACTGGGCCTGGCCGAGCTGGCGCCGTGGGACGTCGCCTATGCGTCCGAGAAACTGCGCCAGCAGCGCTATGCCTTCTCGGAACACGAGGTCAAGCAATACTTCCCCGAGCCCAAGGTGCTCGAAGGCCTGTTCGGCGTCGTGCAGAAGCTGTTCTCGGTGCGCATCGCGCCGGACGAGGCGCAGACCTGGCACAAGGACGTGCGCTTCTACCGCGTCACCAGCCCGGACGGCACGCTGCTCGCGCAGTTCTATCTGGACCTGTACGCGCGCGAAGGCAAGCGCGGCGGCGCGTGGATGGACGACGCGCGCGGCCGCCGCGAGCGCGGCGACGGCAGCGTGCAGACGCCGGTCGCTTACCTGACCTGCAACTTCTCCGCACCGGTGGGCGACAAGCCGGCGCTGTTTACGCACGACGAGGTCATCACGCTGTTCCATGAGTTCGGCCACGGCCTGCACCATATGCTGACCCAGGTCGGCGAGCTGGGCGTGTCGGGCATCAACGGCGTCGAATGGGATGCGGTCGAGCTGCCCTCGCAGTTCATGGAGAACTTCTGCTGGGAATACGAGGTGCTGGCCGACATGACGCGGCACGTCGACACAGGCGAGCCGCTGCCGCGCGCGCTGTTCGAGCGCATGCTGGCCGCGAAGAATTTCCAGAACGGCATGATGACGCTGCGCCAGATCGTGTTCTCGGCGTTCGACATGCACCTGCACACGGACTTCGATCCGGACGGCGACAAGTCGGTGCTGGAGCTGTCGCGCGAGATCAACGACCGCATCCACGTGGTGCCGCAGTACCCGTTGTCGCGCTGGCCCAATACCTTCAGCCATATCTTTGCCGGCGGCTATGCGGCGGGCTACTACAGCTACAAGTGGGCCGAGGTGCTGTCGGCCGATGTCTACGCGGCCTTCGAGGAAGCGGCGCAGCTGACCGGCAGCGTGCTCGACAGCGAGACCGGCGCGCGCTATCACCGCGAGATCCTGTCGGTCGGCGGCAGCCGTCCGGCGATGGAGTCGTTCACGGCGTTCCGCGGCCGGCCGCCGCAGATCGATGCGCTGCTGCGCCACGGCGGGATGGCGGCATGAGCGGCGCGCCCGACGACCTGCTGGCCGGCATCGACGGCGCCGCGGCGGCGCCTCCCCCGGGCAGCACGCTGCCGCCCCCTGTGCCCGCCACCGCGCCGGCCACGCTGCGGATCGCCTCGTGGAACGTCAACTCGCTGAAGATCCGGCTGCCGCAGGTGCTCGACTGGCTGATCGCGCAGGAGAACGCCGATACGCCAATCGACGCGCTGTGCCTGCAGGAACTGAAGCTGCCCGAGGACAAGTACCCGCTGGCGGAACTGGAGAGCGCCGGATTCCACAGCATCTTCGTCGGCCAGAAGACCTATAACGGCGTGGCGATCCTGGCGCGCAACACCACCATGCCGGCCGCCACCGACGTGGTGCGCAATATCCCGGGGTTCGAGGACGCGCAGCAGCGCGTGGTCGCCGGCACCTATGGCGACGTGCGCCTGGTCTGCGCGTATTTCCCCAACGGCCAGGCGCCCGACAGCGACAAGTTCGCCTACAAGCTGCGCTGGCTCGAGGCGCTGACCGCGTGGCTGCGCGACGAACTGCAGCGCTATCCGAAGCTCGCGCTGCTGGGCGACTTCAATATCGCGCCCGAGGATCGCGACGTGCACGACCCGAAGAAGTGGGAAGGCCAGAACCTGGTCTCGCCGCCGGAGCGCGCCGCCTTCCAGACGCTGCTGGAACTGGGCTTTGCCGACGCCTTCCGGCTGTTCGATCAGCCGGAGAAGAGCTTCTCGTGGTGGGACTACCGCATGCTGGCCTTCCGCCGCAATGCCGGCCTGCGGATCGACCATATCCTGCTGTCGCCGGCGCTGCGCGAGCGCTGCACCGACTGCACGATCGACCGTACGCCGCGCACCTGGGAACAGCCGTCGGACCATACGCCGGTCGTCGCCACGATGCGGCTGGGGTGAACGCGAAGGCCGTTGCGGCGATGGCTGCAGCGGCCGTTTCATGCGCCTTCATCCCCCTTCATCGGGCCGCCATCGGCCTGGGGACAACGCCCCGCAGACATCGCCCCGGACACCTCGCACCCCGGGGCGATGTTTTTCGAATGACGGTGGCATCGCTTATCATGCGGGGCAGAGACACCATCGACGCGCCGGACCACGAGCCGGCGCGCAGCCCCTCGGGCCCGCCATGCAAGCCGTGCAACCGTTCCCTTCCTTCGTCTTTCTCCCCGCCCGCCTGACGACCCTCGCCGGCGCCACCGAC